>CAMBHH010000017.1 GCA_945866505.1 Flavobacterium psychrophilum | reverse complement strand
GAAGAGATTGCTAATAATCAATGCTAGTAAAAGGATTATTTTTGTCATCGTGTTTTTAATTAAAATCATTTTGCAAAAGTGGTTTGTTTTTTAAAGTAAAATAGTTGCAATAGACAGAAACAGCGTTTTGACATACAAAAAGGGAACTATTCACTTTAATAGTCTGTTAGGTTAAAAAATTCGAGTATTCGTCATCGTAAATCGTATTTTTGTCGACTGGAATTTTATTTAAAAAGATGTTGGCTATATTTACATTCCTAATATTTTTTTTATGGATTTTATTAAAAACACTTCTCTTCTTTTAGAACAAAATAGAATACTGAGGCATTTGTTGTTTTGGTTCGTTGTTTTTATAGTAAACATTCCTTCTGGTTTATTAAGTCAAGATCCAATCTGGGTTGTTATTGTTTTTAATATCTGTATTCTATTTCCACAAATTATAGCTTCCTATTTTTTTGCTTATTATTTGATTCCAAATTTTATTCTAAAAAAAAACTATCTGTATTCTTTGTTTTTGTTTCTACTAGCTTCTTATGTATTTTCTGCAATGGCAAGAATATTTATAGTGCATTTTGGAGAAGAATTAGTGAGAATTAAACCTTTTGAAAAAGAGTCGATTTATGATATATTAAAAGACATTCATAGGTTACTTATACAATATTTACCAGCTGTATATACGGTAACTTTTCAGTTTTTATTTTTGAAATATTTTATGGCAAACAAACGTATAAAAGAAAATGAAATACAATTGAGTAAGCAAAAAACAGAATCAGAGTTAAAGATTTTGAAAGCGCAACTAAACCCACATTTTTTATTCAACACACTCAACAATATTTATTCACTTTCGTTAGACAATTCTCCAAAAGCACCTGTTGCTATTGGTAAACTATCCGAGATTTTGGAGTACATTTTATATAAATGCAACAATCAGTTCGTTACTTTATCCAGTGAAATTGCTTTACTCAAAAATTATATAGAACTCGAAAAATTGCGTTATGATGAACGATTAGAAGTTATTTTTGTAACCAATATCGAAGATGATATTCAAATTCCACCACTTTTACTTTTGTCGCTTGTAGAAAACGCATTCAAACACGGAGCGGGCGAAGATAGCGGTTCTCCAAAAATCAATATTAATATCCTTCAAAAGGGTCATAATTTTAAATTTGAAATATCAAATACAGTTTCAGATGATTATGTAAGCAATGGCAAAGCCAAAATAGGTTTGACAAATATTACCAAACAGTTGGATTTGATTTATGATGATAAATATTGGTTAGATATAAAACAAGTTGCAAACACATTTACGGTGATTCTGCAAATCAATTAATAATATGGATATGAAATTAAAATGTTTAGTTGTAGATGATGAGCCACTAGCTATTCGATTAATCGAAAAACACATCGCTAAGATTGATGCGCTCGAAGTTGTAGCAACGAGTAATAATGCAATGAAAGCTTTTGAGATTTTAAATACACAAAACATCGATTTATTGTTTATTGACATAAAAATGCCAAATATGACTGGTATTGAGTTTTTAAAAAATCTCAAAAACCCACCAAAAACAATACTTACCACTGCATATCGTGACTTTGCAATTGATGGTTTTGATCTAGGTGTTGTAGATTATTTATTGAAGCCGATTACTTTTGAACGTTTTTTTAAAGCGGTAGATAAGTTTTTAGGAGAAAACATAAACACCGATTCAAAAATTAAAGAAGTTATTAATTATGAATTTATCTTAATAAAATCCGGAATTAAAGTTCATAAAATTAACACTCAAGATATTCTTTATATAGAAAGTGTAAAAGATTACATAAAAATTGTTTTGACTGACAACAAAACGATCACTGCTAAATATAAAATTAGTGAGATTGAACTTGAACTAAATCAGCATAGTTTTATGCGAATACATCGCTCGTTTGTAATTAATATAAACAAAATCAGTGCTTTTTCTACCAACGAGATTGAAGTAAATGATTTCGAAATTCCTATTGGAGCATCTTATAAGGAAAATGTATTGTTATTGTTAGACGAGTTGAAAAAGTAAAATTAAAGTTTAAGTTTTGGATCAATTGTCTCTTTCAGCAAGTTTCACAATGTGAACAAAGCTTTGGGGCCAGAAATGAAATCCACAGGAGAAAGCATTTTGTTTATAGATGATTTGAAAGACGATCAATTCTATGAGTTGTATAGCAGAAGGAAGATGTATTTGAGTAAGTAAAGTATATTGCATAAGTTTTATAGGTTTCAAGAATAATGTACCAATATAAATCAATAAATACCTATTTTTGTTCCAACAAAACGAAATAAGACATTTTTATGCTGATAATAGGAATTGCAGGTGGAACAGGATCAGGAAAAACAACCGTAGTTCATCAAATAATGAATGAATTACCCCATGCTGAAGTGGGAATAATTGCTCAAGATTCTTATTACAAAAAATCCCTTAACGAAAGCTACGAAGAAAGATCTAAAACAAACTTTGACCATCCTAGAGCTATCGATTTCGAATTACTAGTACAACATCTTAAGGAGCTCAAAGAAGGCAAAACCATCAATCAACCTGTCTATTCTTTTGCCATACACAACAGAACTGCTGATACTATCGTGACACATCCCCGAAAAGTTATGGTTGTCGAGGGAATTTTAATCCTTTCCAATCCTGAACTTCGGGACTTGTTCGACATTAAAATATTTGTTCACGCCGATTCCGACGAACGACTAATTCGACGTTTAAAACGAGATATTGCTGAGCGAGGACGCGATATGGAGGAAGTTTTAAACCGCTACCAAACCACTCTAAAACCAATGCACCAACAATTTATAGAAAGCACAAAAGCATTTGCCGACATCATTATCCCCAACGACAAATACAACACTGTCGCTATTGATGTAGTACGAGCCGTAATAAATCAACGAATCTTATAATTTTTTTTTGTAATTTTATAAAATAAATTATTTGGAGCAATTTGCTTCTCCAGTCACTTTCGTTCGTGTCCTGCTGTCATCTCAAATCTCCCGAAGGAAAATCGGGAAGATTTTCCGTTCTATCAGGGTTAACGCACTAGGATTTCACAAAATAATAATTTAAAAACAATCGTGTGTTTTTATGACAAACCCATACAAAGACAAAACTTGGTTTAAATTCTTAAGCAACAAATACATTTGGGTACTAATGTCGTTTGTAATTTGGATGGTATTCTTGGACAACTATTCGTATTTTGGTCATCGCGTTTTAGACAATCAAATAAAGGAACTTAAAGACAACAAAGAATATTACCTAGAAGAGATCAGGAAAGATCAGGAAAAAATCAAAAAATTGAACAATCCTGACCAAACCGAAAAGTACGCCCGCGAAAAATATTATATGAAAAAAGACAGCGAAGACTTATATATCATAGAATTTGAAGGCGACACCATCGAAAAAGATGTGAAAAAATAGATTCGAAGTTAAGTCATAGTACAAGTCACTTCAAGTGATTCTGCTTTTGAGCAGAATTGTATCGAGAAGATTACAAAAGTAAATTGTCTAACGAAACGACATCAATACCGAAAGCAGCACATGAAAAATTTATTCGATGACTTCAATCCAGTTTCCTCCAAACAATGGAAACAACAAATTCAATTTGAACTCAAAGGTGCCGATTACAACGAAACCCTAATCTGGAATTCACCTGAAGACATCAAAGTAAAACCATTTTATCATAAAGACGAATTTTCAGGTCCTTCCAATATAAATACAAAAGCAACCGATTTTACCATTTGCCAAAACATCTTCGTACATGACCTCGAAAAATCAAATTATAGAGCCCTAGATAGTATCAAGCGAGGTGCCGAAAGTATCCGATTTACCATCGATGACGAAAAAATAGAACTAGCTAAACTGTTGCAAAACATTGACATTGAAAAAATTACTATTTATTTCAATCTTTCTTTCCTTTCTAAAGATTTTGTAAAAAAAATAGAGTCTTTATCCAAAGGAAAAAAAGCAAAAATTTACTGCAACTTCGATCCTGTTGGTCAATTAGCCGCAGCAGGAAATTGGTTTTCGACCAAAGAAAAAACGAATTTCGACACGCTAAATTTGATTTATGCAGATTCAACAAATGTTCCCATAATCAGTATAAATACCGGTTTATATCAAAATGCTGGCGCCAACATGGTGCAACAAATTGGGTATAGTTTGGCTCACGCCAATGAATACTTCAACCGCATTACAACCATAAGCCAACCCATAGTTTTCGAAGTTTCGGTTGGTACAAATTACTTTTTCGAAATTGCAAAACTTAGAGCTCTAAGAGTCCTTTTCAATCTAATTGCAAAAGAATACAACCACAAATTCGACTGTCACTTATTGGTTTCGCCTACAAAACGCAACAAAACGCTTTATGATTATAACGTAAATATGCTTCGCACCACAACCGAATGTATGAGTGCCATTCTGGGAGGAGCAGACTCTATTGCCAATCTACCGTACGATTCTTTGTATCATAAAAACAATGAATTTGGCGATAGAATCGCTCGAAATCAACTCCTTATTCTCAAACATGAAAGTAATTTCGATAAAGTCAACAATCCTGCAGATGGAAGTTACTATATAGAAAGTCTAACAAATCAATTAGCCGAAAAAGGTTTGGTTTTATTCAAAGACATTGAAGCCAACGGCGGTTTTTTGAAGCAACTCAATGATGGGATTATCAAAAGGAAAATCCAGGAAAGTGCCGACAAGGAGCAGGAATTATTCGATTCGGGCATAGAAATCTTAGTTGGAACAAACAAATATACCAACAAAAAAGACCAAATGAAGAGCAATTTAGAATTGTTTCCTTTTGTAAAAATAAAACCTCGAAAAACCTTAATTTCACCAATAATCGAAAAACGATTGTCTGAAAAAGTAGAACAAGACCGACTAAAGCAAGAAAATTAATTCAAAAATAAAAACTCGTGGCAAATTAGAATCTATTGGCTACTATTGTACTTTTCATTCTCTGTTTTTGCCCAACTTAGAACCTTTGAAAGTAAATAACCTTAAGAAATGCCGAATAATAGTATTTGAAGAAAGTCAACATGTAAAAATTAGGAGTCGGGAGCCTAAAGTGGAAAATTAGAAGTGTAAATTGCAAAAGAAATTGTTACATCTTAATATAAAATACAATCCAAAGTTTTGAAGAAAAGAAAAAAATTAAACCCATAATACCTTACTCCATTAAGTCAAATTCTAATGAGAAAAAATCTTCAACATATAAAATTAGAAAAGTGGGAAGCTGGAAGCGAGGAGCTAGAAGAAAAAAAAATCTTAACCGCTGAAGGGATTGCTATAAAACAAACCTATTCCGAAAAAGATATTGAAAATCTCGAACATCTT
The DNA here is from genome assembly GCA_945866505.1 of Flavobacterium psychrophilum. Classification (GTDB taxonomy): domain Bacteria; phylum Bacteroidota; class Bacteroidia; order Flavobacteriales; family Flavobacteriaceae; genus Flavobacterium; species Flavobacterium psychrophilum_H. The sequence goes on along the minus strand of CAMBHH010000017.1, from coordinate 21,716 downwards.
GATTTTGGAGCAGGCTTTGCGCCCAATTTACGTGGGCCTTATACTACAATGTACGTTCGCCGTCCTTGGACGATTCGTCAATATGCAGGATTTTCTACCGCCGAAGAAAGCAATGCTTTTTACCGCCGAAACCTTGCAGCTGGACAAAAAGGACTTTCGATAGCTTTCGACTTACCCACTCATCGTGGTTATGATTCCAATCACGAACGTGTGGTAGGCGATGTAGGAAAAGCAGGCGTGGCCATCGATTCAGTCGAAGATATGAAAGTATTATTTGACCAGATTCCATTAGGTGAAATGTCGGTTTCAATGACTATGAACGGAGCTGTTTTGCCTATTATGGCGTTCTATATTGTCGCTGCCGAAGAACAAGGTGTAAACCCAGAACAACTATCAGGAACAATACAAAACGATATTCTAAAAGAATTTATGGTTCGAAATACTTACATATATCCACCAACTCCTTCGATGAAAATCATTGCTGATATCTTTGAATTCACTAGCAAGAAAATGCACAAATTCAACTCGATTTCAATTTCTGGCTATCATATGCAAGAAGCAGGAGCCACTGCTGATATTGAGTTGGCCTACACGCTTGCTGATGGTTTAGAATACATTCGAACAGGGCTAGCAACTGGCATGAAAATCGACGACTTCGCTCCTCGCCTTTCGTTTTTTTGGGCTATCGGAATGAACCATTTTATGGAAATTGCCAAAATGCGGGCTGGACGTATGATTTGGGCAAAACTTGTCAAACAATTCAATCCTGAGGACGATAAATCATTAGCGTTGAGAACTCATTGCCAAACATCAGGTTGGAGTTTGACTATGCAAGATCCATTCAACAATGTGGCCCGAACCACTATCGAAGCATCAGCAGCAGCTTTTGGAGGAACTCAATCATTGCATACCAATGCACTCGATGAAGCCATTGCTTTGCCAACTGATTTTTCAGCACGAATAGCACGAAACACACAAATTTATTTACAAGAGGAAACCAAAATCACCAAAACAGTCGATCCTTGGGCAGGAAGTTTTTATGTTGAAAGTTTGACCAAAAAAATAGCCCAAAACGCTTGGAAACTTATCGAAGAAGTCGAAGAATTGGGCGGAATGACAAAAGCCATCGAATCTGGAATTCCAAAACTTAGAATCGAAGAAGCCGCGGCGCGAAAACAAGCGAGAATTGACAGCGGTCAAGACATTATTGTCGGCGTCAACAAATACCGATTAGAAAAAGAAGATCCATTGCAGATTCTTGATGTCGACAACCAAATGGTACGCAAGCAGCAAATCGAGCAATTAGAAAAAATTAAAGCATCTCGCGATACCGAAAAAGTACAACTTTCACTCAAAAAACTAACCCTTTGTGCTCAAACCGGCGAAGGCAATCTACTAGAAATAGCCATTGAAGCAGCGCGAAACCGAGCCACTTTGGGTGAAATTAGCGATGCCCTAGAAGCTGTTTTCGGAAGATACAAAGCACAAATTAAATCCTTTAATGGTGTGTATAGCGCAGCAATAAAAGACGACAAAAGCTTTGAAAAAGCCTTACAACTAGCTGACGAATTTGCCCTAAAAGAAGGCCGTCGACCAAGAATAATGATTGCTAAAATGGGACAAGACGGACACGACAGAGGTGCCAAAGTAGTCGCCACAGGTTATGCCGATTTGGGTTTTGACGTCGATATAGGTCCACTTTTTCAAACTCCAACCGAAGCAGCCAAACAAGCTGTAGAAAATGATGTACATATTCTTGGCGTTTCCTCCCTCGCTGCAGGACATAAAACATTGGTGCCGCAAGTCATTTCAGAACTCAAAAAATACGGCCGTGAAGATATTATGGTTGTTGTGGGCGGAGTAATTCCTGCCCAAGATTACCAGTTTCTGTTCGATGCTGGAGCGGTAGCAGTCTTTGGCCCAGGAACTAAAATTAGTGAAGCAGCTATAAGTATTTTGGAGATATTATTAAACTAAAAATGCATTCTTTCTTCATTTAATATGCACGCATACTAACCATTTTACTTATATTTACAGTTCTAAAAAATAAAACTATGGATTTTTCAGCAAAAATGCTCCGGGATGATGCCTTAAATGGTAAAGTAATTGTTGTAACAGGTGGCGGCAGCGGACTAGGCAAAGCCATGACCCAATATTTTATGGAATTAGGAGCAAAAGTAGCCATTAGTTCCCGTGATTTAGAGAAACTGCAAACCACAGCTGCAGCACTCGAAACCGAAACAGGAGGAACTTGTTTGGCAGTTCAATGCGATGTAAGGCATTACGACCAAGTCGAAAACATGTTGCAAGAAGTCTTAAAAGTGTATGGTAAAGTAGATGTACTGCTCAACAACGCCGCTGGAAATTTTATCTCTCCAACCGAAAGATTATCTGCCAATGCTTTTGACACTGTGATTGATATTGTGCTCAAAGGTTCTAAAAACTGCACTCTTGCTTTCGGAAAACATTGGATAGAAACCAAGCAAACGTCATCGACAATATTGAATATTGTAACCACTTATGCTTTTACTGGTTCGGCTTATGTTGTCCCTAGTGCCGCTGCCAAAGCTGGCGTTTTAGCTATGACCCGAAGTCTTGCTGTGGAATGGGCAAAATACGGTATTCGTTCGAATGCCATTGCTCCTGGACCTTTCCCAACTAAAGGAGCTTGGGACAGACTATTGCCTGGCGACCTAGCCGAAAAGTTTGATATGTCTAAAAAAGTGCCTTTAGGAAGAGTCGGAAACCATCAGGAATTGGCGAATCTAGCGGCATATTTGGTATCTGATTTCTCAGGTTATATTAACGGAGAAGTGATCGTCATTGATGGAGGCGAATGGTTGAAAGGCGCGGGCGAATTTAACCTTCTCGAAGCGATTCCAGAGGAATTGTGGGATCAGTTGGAAATGATGATCAAGGCGAAGAAAAGGGGCTGAATTTATAATGATTAGTTTTTAGTGATCCGTGTTCCGTTTATAGCACAAACAGTTTTTTTATGAATAAAAAAAGAATCATGTTTAAGCAACTTTCTTAACATTTTTGTTAAAATAGAAAAAAAGCCATCTTTTGGCTTTAATAGAAGCATAATATTCAAATCCTGCTTTTTCTATTCCTCGTATGGAGTTTAAATTATTAGTGTTGACAATAATAAATACTTCTGTGTTTTTTCTTTCTTCTATTAATTCCTTTGCAATATGGTTTATTACAAAAGGATAAATGAATTTACCCCTATAATCAGGATTGGTATAACAATCTCCAATGACAGGTCCATTTTTTTGAAGTAATCTAAGAATATGTGCTTTTTCAAAAAGAAAACTATTATGAACTACAACTCCATTTTCTGTTATAAAATATCTTTTTTTAGAGTTTGGAACATTTTCTTTTTGAATATTAAATTCTAAATCAATTAACTCCGAAAGATTGGCTTCTGTCATTCTATAAATAAAAATATCAATAGAAACTGTTTTTAGATATTTTAAATATTTTTTTATCATAATTCTTATTTCTTCAACTTGGACAAAAGTTTTGCAATCTGTTTTTTATAGGGTTTCATTTTTTTTTCAAAAAACATAAACAAACTAAAAAAAGTGGGTTTCAATATCCAATGGAATTTCGAATTTTCGAATTCTATTTGCTCAGTATTGAAACTATTTTTAAATTCAATTACACCTTTCGATCCACCCAAAGAGATATTATACCCATCAAAACCATTATCTATTGATAATTTCACGGCTTCCCATTGAAGAAAATCTCCAGTTCTTAAATCAGGAACCTCTTTTTTAGAACCTCCGAAAATATAAGAAAAATAGCTGCCAGATTTCACTAACAATATGGCTCCTTTAAGTTCTCCATCTTTGTAAGCTCCTAACATTTTTAAAACATCCTTTTCTAGTAGACTAAACAAACTTGTTTTAATGTCATTCCATTCTCTTATACTATAATGAGCTAATTTGGAATTTTCAATAAATAGACGATAACCCTCTTCTACCTTATCCTTAGTGTTCATATCTGCAAGAACCAAGCCTTTACGATACGAATTTCTAATATTCCGCCGTACCGCTGGCTTTAACGTCATTATTTTTGATTCTTCATCAAATCCTTTTAAATCAATCCAATTGAATCCATTAGTAGAATAAACATACTTAAATAAATGTCCATATTTTGCATTACCAAGCGCAGAGAGTTTTGGTAAATCGAAATAAATATGTCGATTAGGAATAGACGAAAAAGGCAATGTAATATGGCAATAACAAGAATTATACAATTTTGCTCTAACAGTAACAGTTCCAATTAATTCATTGAGTTGTTCCTCATATCCATTGGTTACAATTGGTCCAAAAGGAACAATATAAAATTTGAACACAAAAACTTTGGCAATTATAGCAGCATATCCTCCGCGAATAGTATCATTTTCCACATATATAACAAACTCATAATCAAATCCATACGCCTCAAAAGATTTTACCCAATCCGAAAGAAGTAAATGAGAACCTCTATCCTCTTGAATGATAAAGTGATCCCACCTTTCTAACCACCTCTCCTCTTTTGTATAAATTATTTCCATCAGCTTACTATTCTGTGGGTTAATCCAGAAGCATTTACAACTATAATATTTCCGTTAATATCCACATCTAAATTCACATTCTCAAAATTGCACAAAAAACGAACCAACTCATCTAAAGTCGGATTCCAAACATCTTTACTCAAAATCTTTTGCCCCAAATACATAAAATTATCCGCCACTTTTTCATTGATTGAATCTTCTGTTAAAAACATTCTGCCCAAATGATATTTTAAAGGAACTGAAAAATAAGTATGTGCAATAAAAAGCCCTTTTTCCTGAATGAACCCATCTATATTTGCAGGTGATAATGACTTCGTAAAATCAAGCATTTCCAAGGTTTGGAAAATCATCAATTTATTTCTTTTTTCAGCATACCGAAAAACAATCGAATTGTATTTGGCAAAACGATAGGGTTTATTTTTACTACTATTCCAGAACAAAATAACTTTCAACAATGGAAATAAAACTTTACTACCGTTTTTAAGCAATTTAAGAATTTCTCTAATTTTAAAGTTAAAAAAAACATCTTTAATATTTTGAGAAATAGCCTTATAATTATCGATTAATGTTTCATCTACATAATGATGAAAAAAACAATTTTTAATGAATGCCTGAATTTTATTTAAAAAAGGCATTCCTTTGTTGCCTTTCCAAAACTTATCTAGTGTAAAATGATTTGGGTTTAACTGGTTTAGCACTCCTGTAGTGGAAGTCCCTGAATCAATATAATTCCAATGATTTGTAATTTTTTCAGTTTCCAGTTTTTCAAAATATTCATATTGATCAACTATTTTAGTGTTTTCAAACAATGAAAAATTATAAGGCTGAAAACCATGATCAATCCACGAAACCACATTTTCAACTTGCTTAAAATTCCTGAAATCTGTTAAGCTATCTTCATCGGATTTTATAGATTGTGATAAGGAATGATACGCTAATTCATGACCATCATCCAACCACATTTTCAATTCTTCACAGTCATTTTGCCAAGATGCATTATCTTCTCTCTTTGAAAAATGATTTAAAAAGAAACCTTTGGTAACTTTAACACCAGTCTCTTTTAGCAAATTGCGTTGTAATTTCAAATTTCTAGGGGTGTCAAAATCACAATGATCTGTAAAACAAGCCACAGCTGAAAAGGGAATTTTAGACCGACTAAACTCGACTGCACCATGTTTACTAAACAATAATGTGATTGCTTGAGTTGTTTTTGGATGTTGATTTTGACAGTAATTTTTCTTGTACGAGGTTTCTTGATATTTAGCAACTACAGAAACATCTGGATGATTCAGCCTCCAAATAATTTTGTTAGTATATTTTTTATTATACTCCCAAACACCAAACATTGAGTTAGGCTGAACAAAATTACCATCCGATAATTTCAAAATTTTAGGAACAAGATTGGCAGCTATAAAGTTTTTTTCCGCTGAAATCCATTGGTAATCGTGATTTCTAATGACACTTATACTGCTTTGAAAAGTAATTTCTATATCAAAAGGACTGTTTTGGCATTCAACCGGAATAGGAAAAGCAATTTTAAACAAATTCTCTTCATTAGGAGAAATTATTATTTTTTGTCCGTTAAAAATTACTACAGCTCGTTTTATCATAACATTATCAAGATCTATTCTCTCAATTTATATTCAACTGTTTTACTTTTCCAAAAAAAAAAATTAAAGAACCCAAGAGTAATATCACTTCCCACAAAATGACCCGTAACAATCTGAGGTTTGTACTTAAAAAAGAACTTTGCATACAAAAACAAATCGTTCAGAGATAGCAGTCTTTTATTAGTTGAACAATACCAAACAATTATTTCTCCTTTTTCTTTTTTTACAATTTTTGGTTCAACAAAATGGAGATGATGGGATATAAAAACAAGTCGATTGCACAACTCTGCCACGTGATATGCTAAATGATAACTCATTGAGGCAAATGACAACTCGCTATAATCATGAGCTTTGACAATTATTTTCATTATTTAACAATAAAATTTTAATTTTCTATGTTTGGTTTTGTAAACAACAAACTCCACCACCCTACTGTTCTTCCAAAAGCTTCTGTACATGCTTCCTTTCGTTTGCTCGTGGTAAATGTATTGATAAATCGGATGACGGTCAATATAATTGTAATAGAATGCCATTTTATTTTGGAGTTAAGCGAGGGCTTTGGATTTTTGACCCTCCAAACATACCATCCGTTTCTTACAACCATTTTTCCATACTTGTACTGATTGGGTCTTCCTGAAGGATGATGAAAATGACTTAATTGTGCCTTTGTATTAATAACATTCTTACCAAATTGCAAGGCTCGAATACTAAAATCGGCATCTTCATACAAACCATAACCCTCAAAATATGAGGAAAATCGAATGGCATCAACTACCTTTTTGCGGAAAGCAAAGGACATTCCTATGAGCAAATCTACCTCGTAGGTTTTACCATTTATCGGAAAACCACAAGTTCTACCGTGCGAATAGTCAGGCAGTCTTCCCGGTCCTAAATGAGATTGAAGTCCTAAATAATTCCGAACAACATTACGCAGTCCTTCTTTGTAAACGTAGCCGTCAAAATGATAATCTAAATTCGGATTGTATTTCTTTTGTGGCTCTGCTATACTCCACGAGTTTTCATTTATGGCTACGCCGCCAACACCAGAAATGGTTTGATCTTCTTGAAATGATATGATGATTTCTTCAAAATAATTTCTTTGTAAAACCGTATCGTCATCTACGAAGCATACTACTTCTATTTCATTATTATTAACCTTTTTTGTTGACCCGATGCGTTTTATACCATAATTTCTCTGCTTGGTCAAACCACGATGCTCAGGTGGAACAGCAAAATATAGTAGATTTTTAAACTCATTCTCCCTAAGAATGTTTGCTGTATCAGATTTTGTTGAACCGTCGATAATCAAGATTTCATCTGGATAAACTGTTTGTTCTTGAACCGATTGCAACAATTGTAACAATGGTTTCGGCCGCATGTATGTGCAGATGATGAGACTAAATTTCATTTTGCTTTCTTAATTCTTTAGCCCAAAAAACACTTCGTTCCCATTGTTTTTGAAAATGAATGTAATACTTAATCGGGTTTTTAATTTTTTGAAGTTTGTAATAATTAAAAAATAAAGCAGTTTTATAACTATTTATTTGCTCTTTGGAATTGTGTAACATATTATGCAACATTAAAGTCGGAGATGGTTTAGGTTGTATATCGTCTTTATGCCATTGTAATACTGGTTTTGTTCTAAAACCACCAATGGGGGCTTTAAGATGCAGAATTGCTGGTTCAGGTAAATATAATACATCAAAACCTAAATTACGTAACTGCATGCCGAAATCTCCATCTTCTCCATATCCGAATTCAAAAGCTATATTAAATTTCACATTGGTCAAAGTATCCCTTCGCACAATACTATTACCAGCACCAAACGCACGCCATTGGATAACTGTGCTTTGTTTTTGTATTTCTTTTTTTTGAGGATATGATGTTGTTGCTACTAAATTTCCATATTGCTCAATTTTACTAAAAACATCAGATAGTAAGCTAGCTTCAAAACGATTGTCGTCATCAGCTAAAAAAACCCATTCACTTTTTGTTTCTTTCAAAGCTAAATTACGAGCATTGCAAGCACCAGATTGATGGGTAAAAATATGTTGAATTTCAAATGGCCATTTTTCATTGGTCAAATAATCCAAGTCGGTCATGCTCCCCAATTCAGGGTTTTGCTCAACAATGATAATTCTTTGCGGCAAAAGAGTTTGTTTCGAAAAATCTTTCAATACATCATAAAGATAATTCTTTCGCCCAATTGTTGGAATGATAATATCTATTGTAGATTTATCAATAACTTTTTTGGAGGACAATACTTTTATACTATCCAAATTAGCCGCTAGCTTACTTCTGTTTTTATAAAAAAAAGAAAAAAGAAAAGGCAAAAGGGGAAATTTTCGTTCATATAAAAACAAATTCAATAGCAACAAGCCAACCCATTGTATTTTAAAATGCTGTTTTACAAAACGAAAAAGAGTATAAGTATCAGACTTTAATTCAAATCTTTTTAACGTTGTTCTCTGTTTTAAAAGCTGAGGTTCTGAATAACACAATAATCCTTTTGTAATCGAAAGTTTGGCTATAGAATTTAGAAAATAATCGAAGTTTTTACCAAAAGGAATTGTGTCTTTTAAAGCTAATAATACTTCCGAATGAATGCAACCAACAGCACTACTCATCTGCCAAGTTGAAAAAGCAACTTTTTTATTAATTTGAGCAAAATGTGAATCGTCTATATAACCAATACTTCTACCTAAAAATGAAGAATTAGACGGGTTATAAGAAAGCATTAATTTCTTGTGATGAAATATTTTAGCAATTTCCAAAGTATTAAAATCATCTTTTAAATCAATATGACACCACGATAAAATTTCATCCATATTCTCTTTGGCTAAAAGAATAAGGAATTCGGCAATAGATAAACCATTCGCCTCGCTCAAGCTATTATGATTACTTACAGCGACTACTTTATTTTCATTGTGGTAAACTGTTATCATTTAAAGTTATATTTTATTAGTCCAACCGCGAATATGCTATTTTCGGTTTGAAAATCTTAGCTTCACAAAAATCGATATTTCTATTGATTCAAAACTTTTTTGTAAAAATTAAAACTTTGTTTGGCCACAATTTCAATGCTGAAATTTTGAACAATTTTAGCTCTTGCTTTAATTCCAAACCCTTCCCGAAGATTACGATTTTCTAATAATTTCAAAATTTTTTGTGCATAAATACTGTGATCCCTTGGATCTATCAAAAAACCATCTTCACCATCAGAAATAATTTCTGTTGCCCATCCAATATTAGATGCAACAACCGCTTTTTGCAATGCCATCGCCTCAATCCAAGAAACGGGTAAAGCCTCTGCAAAGGATGGAAAAACACATATTGTTGCTAGGTCTATTTGCTGTTTTATTTCTTGATATGGCACACTCCCTAAATAACTTACTTTTAATAACGCTTCGGGAGTAAATAATTTTTTCATCATTTGCCAAGTTGATTCATTTCCTGAAATGATGTCGGGGACGTCATTTCCTACTAAAATGAGTTGTACGTCAGGATTATTTTTTAAAACTTCATTAAAAATATAGGGCAGTTCCAATAAACCTTTTTTTCTAATCAGGCTGCCAAAATATAAAATTGTCTTTCCCTCATTGTTGTCGTTATTGCTGGCATTTTTAAACAAATTCACATCTATTGCATTAGGAATAATAGTAAATTGTTTGTTTAATCCAAAAACTTGATTGGTCAAATCGGCTGCAAATTGACTCACGGATATCAATCCATCTGCTTTCTTCAGTGCGCGTTTTTCGTGAAATTTGTTATTCCATTTTACACGACGATTATCTAAATGACAAAAATAGGTGTCAGATCCGTGGATTTTAATTACAATTGGACAAGCTTTAGGTTGTATAAAGGAAGTGATTCCAGTCCAATCTGCTACTTCTACTACATCAATTTCCTTCTGGTCATATAATTGATCGATGATTCTCTGAATTTTTTGTCTGGTCAAAAACCAGGACAATCCTTTTAGTTTTATATTTTTTATTTGCTGGATCACAATCCCTTGATCCTCAAAAACACTTTCTTCGTTTTGCCCATACACTAATACTCGGACAGAACAACCTTGTGCCAAAAGTCCCGTCGCTAAGTTTTTAATGCTGGTACCAATACCACCAGAATTCCCAGTTTTGAAATGTGGATATTCATGCGTTAAAAAAGCTATTTTCATAATAATAATTGGATATGATTATGAACCATTTTTTCTAAATTGAAATCATTAACGATTTGGACATCAACATCATTGCTTATCGATACTTTTTCTAATACAATATTTTTTAAAATTATTGCGAGTTGTTGATAATTTCTCGCATTAAAAAGAAAACCGTTTATATTTTCCTCAATAATAGAAAGCACATTCCCAGCTTCAAAGGTAGTAATCACTGGAACATTACATAATAAACTTTCGATAATAGAATAACAAAAAGTTTCGCCATAAGAAGGTTGTATCAAATAAGCATAGTCCGAATATATTTCATTTAACTTAGAAGAGCTGCCTTTGAAGGTAACCACTTCTTTCAAATCAAATTCATCGGTCAATTTTCTTAATTCGATCCCATAAGGTCCTTCGCCATATACATCTATTTGCATCTTATTTAGAATACTACTTTCTAATAGAGACAAAGCTTTTAATAAATCCTGAATTCCTTTAGCTTCACGCAAATGAGAAGTAACGATAAAGCGGTTTGTATTTTCTTTGATTCTTTTAACAAAAACATTGGTGTCAATACCATTATAAATGACGGTAATTTTTTTTGAAAGAAAAAAGCCATAGTCCTTAAGTATGTGTTTTTTAGTATATTCTGAAACACCTATAAATTTGTCGATATACTTTGAGTATAAAATACCTTTTACTTTATTTTTTAAGATTTTATCAAGCGGAAAACCTTCTAATGGTCTTGGATTGTGATCTACTGCAATGGTCAGTTGAATACCTGTTTTTTTTGCGTTTTTAAAAAAAGAAGTGCATAATGCTAAAAAATGAGTGACTAAAACATCATATTGCAAGTTTTCCTGAACGACTTTTTTTAAGAAAAAGGATTCAATATTATGATTGTTGCTGCAAACAATGGTTAATTCAGAAAAGAAAGCAAAGGCATTATAGTCTGTAAAATACCAATCAATTTCATATCCTAAATCCTTTACTTTTGTATCATAGGCGACCCAGAAACGATCCATCCCTCCGATTCGATTGGGAGAAAGTGCATAATTGCAGACTACAGCTATTTTTTTAGACATTGCATTTTTTTAAGTAATACTTGATTTGAAAACATAATCACCTTTGAGTCAATGTTTTTAGTGTATAAAAAGCCAAGCAGTATCATCAATAATATAATTTATAAGACTTTCAAAAAAAATCTAAATTTTGTGCAAAACTCTAAAAATCCCATAAAAGAACAAAATACACAAAACTAAATAATTGGCTAGAATTAAGTATTTAGAAATTTTATGCTGTTGCTCCATCTGAGCATAATAAACAATTGTCATTACAAAAACTGCAGAAAGCCACCTTAATTCAACATAGGATATTATTATAAAAGAAAAAATCAATAGCATAGTCAAAGTAGCAAAGGGTATAAAGTTATTCAATTCGATGGATTTTTCTTTTATCATTTTACTAAACCAATAAAACAAAGTCAACAACAGCATCAGTCCCAATGCTCGGAAGCTATAGGTCATAGAATATGCAAAATCTTTAAAAAATTCCTTAATGGTTAATTGAAAGTCAAATGTAATACCATTCAAAATTCCGTTTGGTAAAGACTCATTGCCATTTTTGTCTAAATACTGTTCTGTCAATTCCCAACTAGGATGTTGACCATTGGACAACTCTCCTTTATTAACCATCAATTGTGCTAAATACTGTCGCTGTGACCAACTTACATTTATTCCTTCTGGTGGATTCTTGCGGTCAAAAGAAAGAGTTCCATTTTTCTCAATTGAAGGAATATTTAGCATTAGGAAGAAAACAAAAATCGCCAGTGGGTACAAGGTTTTTTTAGAAAATCTACAACCTGAATTGTACAATAAATAAAGTCCAATAATGATAATAGGTAAATAGACCAAGAAAAGCTCCCGTGTAAAAAATGCAATGACTAAGGTTGATAAAGCTAGGTCGAATAGTACGTTTTTTTTATGAACTGCATTATTTACTTCATTAAAAAATATAATTAAGGATACAAAAAACAAACAATCATTCGTGCCAAAATAAAAATAACCTACTGTACTAATAAAAAAGAAAAGATAGCTGTATGTTGATTTAAATTTTACTTGGCCTACATAATAAAAATAGAGAAATAATATCAATAGCAAGATAATATTTACTAACCTCAACGCTACCTCATCCTGCAAAATAAAAGAGAAGGGATAAGTTAAAAGCATATATGGAATTGAAACATTTTGAATAATGGCGGTATACCATCCATCGTTTTTGATCAATTGCAAGTCCGAAAGAAACAAAAACTCATCGCCTCCAACAGGTAAATTGATAAAATAAAAAGCACCTACAAATAAATATAAAATGGCACTATATCTAAAAAAAATACTGGTCTTTTGGATCATTGATTCAATCTTCATTTTTTAAATTTTTTATAATTGTAAGAACATCCAACTCATAAAATAGCGGCAATCGAAGCAGGCAATCGGAATATTTATCGCTATGAAGCAATTCTTGTGAAACATTTTTATCTTTAAAATAAGTACTTGTGTGCAAACTAATGTAATGAAAAACTGCAAGAATATCGTTGCTTTTCAATGTATTAATAATTGCGCTTCTTTGGCCAATGTTCTTACAAACCAAATAAAACAAATGACCATTATTACTGGCAAAAGAAGGAATCGAAGGCAATAGAATTTCATTGCTAGTTGCCCAACTTTCGAGTTCATTATAATACGTGTCCCAATGCAATTTTCGAACTTTTTGAATGTTATCTAAATTCTCTAATTGAGCCCAAAGAAAAGCAGCAATAATTTCAGAGGGCAGGAAACTCGAACCTACATCTACCCAACCGTATTTATCGACTTCACCTCTGAAAAAAGCCGATCGATTCGTTCCTTTTTCCCAAATAATTTCAGCTCTTTCAGCAAATTGAATATCGTTAATGGCAAGCATGCCGCCTTCCCCAGAAATAATATTTTTGGTTTCGTGAAAAGAAAAAGCACCCAAATGTCCAATGGAACCGAGCGGTTTTTGGACACCATCTTTTCCTATATAAAAACTGTCAATCGCTTGCGCAGCATCTTCAATTACAAAGAGATTATAAGTTTTAGCCAAGTCCATAATTTTGTCCATATCGCAAGCAACACCTGCGTAATGTACAGGAACAATGGCTTTAGTTTTTGAAGTAATCAAGGCTTCGATACTATCTTCATCAATGCCAGGATGATCCGTTCTGCTGTCGGCAAAAATGATTTTAGCACCGCGAAGTACAAAGGCATTGGCAGTAGAAACAAAAGTATAGGAAGGCATAATGACCTCATCGCCTTCTTGAATGTTAATCAAAATAGCCGCCATTTCTAGCGCATCGGTACACGAAGTGGTCAACAAACATTTATGAAAACCATATTTTTTTTTGAAAAAATCTTGGCACAAATTGGTATAATAGCCATTGCCCGATATCTTGCCTTTTTTAACAGCATCTTCGATATAGACTAATTCTTTTCCGGTAAGATACGGCTTGTTGAAGGGAATTTTCATCTATACTATTTTTATAATTGTTCCACCCCAAGAGTATCCAACTCCAAAACCTGCCAACAAAATAGTATTGCTTTTTTGAAATAACATTTCTTTTTGCGCGTGATACAAGGCTATAGGAATTGTAGAAGATACTGTATTACCACAATTACCTATATGAATGTAAAACTTATCATTTTCTATTTTACATTTTTTTCGTAAATTGTCGAGCATAAATTTATTGGCTTGATGCAAAACAAACAAATCAACATTTTCTTTAGACAAATTATTTTTTTGAATCGTATTGTCAATTAATTTAGGAACTGCGGCTAATGTAAATAGAAATATTTCAGAACCATTCATATACAAACAATCATCTGAAAGATAATTTCCGTATTCGTCCTGAGAAGCTTCCTTGTTCGTTTTCTGGTTTCGCATCGCTCCATTTTTTACAATAAGATTCTCTGCTCCTTTTCCGTCTGTTCCATACTCAAAATTACCAACTTCGGCAAAACCATCTTCTGAAGAAATTAAAGTGGCAGCAGCACCATCACCAAAAATAGTTCTATTGCTTTTGTCCTTGGGGTGTATAAATTTGCTGTAAGTTTCGGCTGTGATAAAAAGAATTTTTTTGGCTTGTCCTGAAAATAATAGTCCTTTTGCTAATCCTAATCCGTAGATAAAACCGGAACAACCTAAGTTCATATCAAAAGCCCCTATCGAAGTTTTTAAGCCTAGCTTTTCTTGAATAACACAGGCTGTGGTTGGCAAAAAATAATCGGGACTTTGTGTACATAAAATTAAATAATCAATAGTTGATTTATCAATAGTATGTTCTTCAAATAATTTTTCGGCCGCTTTTACCGCCATATCACCAGCTGTTTCATCAGATGCAGCAATATGTCGACAATCAATCCCGGTTTTTTCAGCAATTTTATCTATACTCCATTCCGGAAATTCTTTTTCTATTACAGCATTATCTAACTCATATTGAGGTAAATAATACGAAATGGCTTTGATATATGATTTCATATTAATAAGATGTTGTTCTGCCACCATCCAAAAGGATATTAGTTCCCGTTGTCCAAGCCGAAGCATCTGACAATAAATATATGGCTGCATATGCTACTTCCGCTGGTCTTCCATATCTTTTAAGAGGATATTTTTGTTTGTCTATATCCAATTGTTCTTGAGTTATATCACTTTTTTCAATAATTGGCGTATCAATCATGCCTGGTGTTATCCCATTAAATCTTATTTTTTTGGGTGCATATTCTAATGCAAGTCCTTTAACCAAACCATTTAAAGCCCCTTTAGACGCCGAATATATTGAACCTCCCGCATATGAAAAATAAATTCCCATAAGCGAATTAATAAAAACTATTGATGCACCTGAATTTATTTTTTTTTGTCTTAGTAGCTGTTGTGTTAATAAAGTTGGAATCTTAAAATTAATATCCATCATTTCGTTTAACTGTTCTTCTTTGAGATAATTAAACAATAGATGACCTGAAACCCCAGCTGAATGAACTAATCCATCAAGTTTTGTAATTGTATTAAGCAACCCGTCGAATTCTTCTTTAATGCTTAAATCGGCTTGAAATATTAAATGCCCTTTCCCTGCCAATTCATCGAAAGTCTCTTTCAATCTTTTTAAATCACGCCCGGTAATAATAATTTGAGCTCCCATTTTAGAGCATTCAACAGCTGTTGCTTTCCCTATTCCAGAAGACGCACCAGTAATCAAAATTATTTTATTTTCAAGAGAAAACGGATTATTCATCTTTATATTTCTATTAGGTCAAGTACAGTTAAGTTTGCAGTAGTAAGATAACAACTTCCCCATGACAAACCTACACCAAAACTAGAGAACAAAAGTTTATTTTCACCATTTCGCAATTGATTTTTTAATTCCGTCACCATTGTAACAGGAATTGATGCAGAACTAGTATTACCAAATTTATCCAAAGAATATGGTACTTTTTCTGATTCAAATTTCAATTTTTTGCGAATCATTTCATTCATCATTTTATTGGCTTGATGAAAAATGGCAAAATCAATTGCACCGGTGCTTATATTTGCAAATGCCATCAACTCCTTCACCGATTTTGGTGCCTGCGTTATTCCAAAACTAAAAACATCCATTCCGTCTAAAGATAGTTCACATTGATTTCTTTTAATTCCATCACCGTAATCAACAACAGTCAAAGAATTTTCATTAAATGGGTTTCTAGCACCACCATCGTTGATAATTATGGCTTTATACCCTGAACCGTCAGATCCTAAATTAAAATGAATCTCAGAACTTGATTCTACTCTTTCTAGAACTGTAGCAGTAGCGGCATCTCCAAAAAGCAGAGTAGCACTTTTATCCTCATTCCCAATTATTTTACTTAATGTATCGCCACAAATGAGTAAGCCTTTGTTAAACGCTGGATTTTGCATATAGGAAGCTAGTGTGCTTAATCCATAAACAAACCCGGAACAACCTAAAGGCAAATCAAATGCTAAACAGGTTTTAGGCAATCCTAATCTGTTTTGCAATAATGGCGCTGTATTAGGTATATTAAGATAATCAGGGGTTTGAGAAACAAAAATTAGAACATCAATATCATTTTTATCAATATTCATTTCTGAAATCAATTGTTGTGCTGCTTCAAATCCTAAATCAGACGTTGTTGTTGCATTATCAGCTGTTCTAAATTCTGACACACCAGTAGTTGCAGTGAATTTTTCGACATCTTCGTTGGAAAAAAAAGAGTTCTCTAAATTAACTTTTTTCGTTTTCGGTACAGCGACTGCAATGCCTGTTAAAGCAACATTTTGGATTTTAAAATTAGCCATACTATTTTTCTAATTATTTTCTAAATATTTTAAAAGTCTGACAATCTTTTTACTGGCATAAAAACCCTCTTTATTTAAAAGAAGTTCATAACTAATTTCATTATCTACCTTTTCATTAATTTGAAATCCCATTTGTTCGTTATAAACCAAAACTTTTTTGTTGCTCTTTAGCACATGACACCGCAAAGTCTTTAATTTTAATATCTCAAAAGCAAAGATGAGAATTGATAAAGTACCTCGCATTGAAATATCACCTTCCCAAATATTTCGATTTTTCAAGTAGACTCCTGACTCTCCAATGCCCATATTAAAATCTACATCTTTTATATTATAAATTCCAAAAGGAATCTCATTTTGATAAGCTACAAAATAGTAATTGGTTGATTTGTCTAATTGTTGAAACCAAGTTTGTTGTTGCTCTGGACTGATAATCTCCTGATATTGCATAAAAAGACGCACATCATCAGAATTTCTCCAAATTCTCACCATTTCTAAATTGGCTTCTGATAAAGGCTTAAATGTGATTCCAAACTTAGTAAATTCTAGAATTTGCATTTTTATTTCACACTTACTTTATCAAAAAGATCCTTCACGGTTACTGATGTTCTAATGTCATCGCCTGTAAGTTTTATATCGTATTCTTCATCAACCATTGCAATAACTACCAACGCTAGTAGTGAACTCCATTCATCAATATCCCTAAAAACAGTATTTTCATTTATACTTCCCGCTTCTACTTCGTCAAATAACAATTCGAAATCTTTAACAAATTTTGAAATTTCCATATTCATTTTGTTTTTTAATTATATAATTTTATCAATAATAAAAGGCGGCCTGTCTTTGGTTTGTTCAAAAACTTTACCCACATAAATCCCTACAACTCCAATCACAGTAATTATTATTCCGGACAAAAACCAAATGGAAACAATTATTGAACTATAACCTGAAACTTTTATTTTTCCATCAAAATACAGTATCAAATTAATAATTCCGCCAATAATAGATAATAAAGAAATTAACATTCCAAATTTCACAAAAATCTTTAACGGTTTATTAGAATACGAAACAATTGTGTTGAATGCTAATGACATTAACTTTGAAAAAGTATAGGAAGTTGTTCCGCTTTCTCTAGAAGCATGCTCAACAAAAATCGAAGTTGATTTAAATCCTGTGAAATAAACAAACAAAGGGAAAGATTTTATATAATCCCCTATACTTAAAACGGATTTTATTACTTTTCTATTATAAATTCCAAAATTAGCAATTTCATTATCAAATTTGGTTTCTGCAAGATAATTAAAAATGATTGAAAAGAGTTTTGAAAATATCTTTTTAAAGAATCCATCTTGCCTATTATTCCTTTTGGCAAAAACGACATCAAATCCCTCTAGAGCCTTGGCATACAATTTTTCAATCTCCTCAGGTTGGTCTTGTAAATCACAATCCATAACCACAATCCATTCGCCTTTCGCTTGGGACAATCCCGCCATAATTGCTGGATGTTGACCAAAGTTGCGACTTAGTTTGATGCCTTTAATTTTAGGGTTAGTCTTTGCAATCGCTTCTATTACTCCCCAGGAATTATCTGGTCCACCATCTTCCACTAATAGAATTTCAAAATTAGTGGTGATTTTACTAACCGAATTTTCAACCCTTTGAATCAATAAAGGAATAATCTTCTCTGCCTTGTAAACTGGAGATACTATAGATAAAAAAGGAGTTGCTTCTTTCAAAATAATTACGAATTAAACGTGTTGAAAAGCCAAAAATACTTAAATCAATTAAAAAAACTTCAATAATTCAAGTAAATAAAATGAACTGTTAAATAATATCCTTCAACGCTTGGGCGAGTCGTTTACTGGTTCCCGCCAGTCGCTCACTTACTTGCAAATCAATCATTGATTTTCTTTGAACCATTCGCTCCTTTGGATTTTCTAGTGCTTGATTTATAGACTGAATCAATTCTTCCTCATTTTTAGCTATAACTACCGCGCCACTATCAACAACTCTTTTAAAATGAACATAATTCAAATACTTTTGATCATTGAACAATCCGTTTTCTAGATTTCCAAAAACGGTATTGATGACAGGTTTGTCAAACAACATAAAATCGAGACTCATCGTAGAACACATATTAATATTCAAATCAGAATATTCCAATAAAGAACGTAGGTCTTTAATATCTTCTTCAGAAGGAACACGTTGTGACCAACTTTCGGCATGATTTTCACGTGTAAGAATCCATTTGGGAACATTCCAAACAATTTCTGGGAACTCTTCTTTAATTTTTTTGAATCTTGAATCATCTTCTGCAGGAGAAGTTCGAACTAGTAATTGACTTGGTTTTGCAATAGCGCTATTTCTAATTGCGAGTGCAATGTGTCGAATTACAATGGGATCGTTTTGACCAATCGATGCATCTGCACAACTGTAACAAATAATCTTTAAACCAGCTTTTAAATTAAATTTTGCATAAAAATCTTCGATCTTAGTTTCATACCTTGGCATAACATAAGGTTCAAATTGTGGTGTTCCGACGACATTTACATTTTTTTCAGTTACGTTTGGATAAAAAGTTAACAATTCTTCTTTCATTAAATGGCTCCAAACCAAATAATAATCAAAAGTACCCAACATTCGGCCTTTTGAAGCTAAATTGTCCCAGCTAAAAATAAAAGTACTCGCGGGAATTTTCAATTGTAATGCTGCATATAAAAATGGCGCTAAATAAGAAGGTCGTTGGTGGGTAAAAAAAACATGTGTAGGTTGGTCTTCTTTCAATAATTTCAAATAAGATAAAGTTATCTTGTTACGCGAAAAGGAAAGAAACTGTAGTTTTTCTGCAAAAAGAATCGAGCGACTAGAACTATAAAAATAAGTAATAAAATAAATAAGTTTAATCAATAATGATGTAGGCGAGTTGTTGCCTGGATAATTTATTTTTTTGTTGTCATTCATTCCATAAAAAGCGCGACCACGTTGCAAATGGGCTATTTCTTTCCATTTTCTAAAAAACCAAGTTGTTTTAGTTTCTACAAAAACTTCCAATTCTTTTACGGTAATTTTGCTTCCTACAAAAGGAGCAAATGCACTGATTGGCAAGCCCGAATAAATCGTAATGGAATCGAATTGCTGTGTAGCTTCTTCAATAAAATCGCTCATAATAAAATTGCGAAAACCAACTCCATCGGTTATGACTATTCCTAGTTTTTTCATTTGTTTTTTAATAAATATTCTTTACAAATTTAACTACAAAATTCCAATGCTAATGCATGAATACAACATCAGTAATAATTTCTGTACATTGTTTTGCTCAGGTATAATTCTAATTAAATCATTTATTTAATTCATAGCATTTCATACAAACTAATACACTGCCAAATATGAAAACTAGATTGTATATTTCCCTCAAAATAATGTTGCAATTCAGCATTCAAAGCATCTTTCTTAAACCAACTGGCATATTCAGAATTATCTAAAGTATTAAAGCTGTCGGATACCCATTTTTTCAAATCGGTTGCCAGCCATTCGCGTTGCGGAGTTTGAATGATTCTTTTATAATCAAAAACAAAATCTTTGGCGAGAAATTCCAATGCGATTTCGTGCAACATGTATTTAGTAATACCTTTACTAATTTTAAACTCTATAGGCAATGAAAAGGCAAACTCAACCAATCTGTAATCTAAAAAAGGCTCCCTCAACTCAGTAGAAAATGCCATCGAAACTCTATCATTAAACCGCATTGCTCTGGGAATTTTGGTGTAAAATAAATCTCGATATTGCTTATTCAATAGTTCATCGTCAAAAGGTTTTGGATATTCGGGTTGCTCGGCTTGTGCCAAAAAAGCATCGGAAAGCATACTGGTTTTATAGGGAGAATCCTTCACACCTTGTATTGTTGCTTCATTCTTTTGAGTATAATAGTCATAACCTGCCCATTGTTCGTCCATTCCTTGTCCATCCAGCAATACTAGCACTCCATCTTTTCTTGCTTGTTCAAAAATTTTAGCATAAGCTAATGTAGGAATACCACCATAAGGTTCATCCTGATACGAAGCTATTTTTTCAGAATAATCGGCCACCTCATTCGATTCAAATAGGACTTTTGTTAGCGGGTTTTTAGTGATGGTAATCATTTTTTCAACCCAGGGCAATTCATCATATTTGGCGTTATTACAATAAAAGGTATAGGCTTTACAATTTTCATTATGAATATTTTGTCCGTGTACGGTAGCCAACAATACTGAGCTATCTAAACCGCCACTTATATTGAAACCAACTGGAACATCGGCTCTAAAACGCAAATTGACACTATCTCTAAGAAGCAAAATATAATAGTCTTTGGCTTGATTGAAAGACATATTTTTGGGTTGTTTGGCCACTTTTTTTTCAAAGTGATACCACTTTTCTATCGTCAGATTTTCACTTTCAAATTCTAAAAAATGGCCGCCAGGCAATTGCCAGATGTGTTCCCAAAAAGTCTCATTGGGCATACCATACGAACCAAAAACAAAATAAGATGCCCAAATTTTATCATTGCATACTTTTGGAATTCCTGCAGCGTGAATCGCTTTTATTTCTGATGAAAAATAAAAATTATCATGGAAACAACTGTAAAAAAAAGGTTTAACTCCAAATCTATCTCTGGCAGCAAATAATCTTTTTTCCTGATTGTCCCAAATTGCAAAGGCAAAAATTCCGTTCAATTTTTCCAGACAGTCTTTTCCATAAACAATATAGGCAGCTAACAAAACCTCGGTATCGGATTCAGTTTTAAAAACATATTGGTTTTGTAAAGTGGCTTTAATTTCAATATAATTATAAATTTCTCCGTTAAAAACCAGTTCATACCGTCTGGAGTTATCACTAAATGGCTGGTTGGATTGTGGTGACAAATCAATTATTGCCAAACGATTGTGTCCTAATGCAACGAATCCTTCATCGAAATATTTTCCTGTTGCGTCAGGTCCTCGATGATGCTGACTTAGCAACATGGCATCTAATTGATCTTCTCTATAAT
>CAMBHH010000016.1 GCA_945866505.1 Flavobacterium psychrophilum | reverse complement strand
ATCTTTTATATACACTTTGGTTGCATTTTCTTTGTCAAACATATAAAATTTATTCTAACCAACAAAATAAAATATAGATAAAGTACCTATATAATCGATGAAATACATACATTTTTTTTATTTGTACGTTTATAAGTATAAAAATATGTGTTATACTTGTTTTGGATTCTTGATAACCAAAGGATAGATAGTAAGGAACTAATTTTAAAATAGCATAAAAAAGAGTTTTTTGATTACCACAATTTGCACTTGTTAAGGGGATTATTAACATCTCTAAAAGACAAACCAAACAATTTCATTAAAACAAAAAAGGACTTACGAAAACCGTAAGTCCTTTTTTTGTAGCGAGACCGAGATTTGAACTCGGGACCTCAGGGTTATGAATCCTGCGCTCTAACCGACTGAGCTATCTCGCCATAATTTTATGTGTAACCCATCTTTCAATGCGGGTGCAAATATAAAAATTAAATTAAAGCTTACAAGCATAAATCTGATAAAAAAAATTATTTTAAAAAAAGCTTTTTTATTGGCTTTATATTCTATAAATTTCCCAAAAATTAATAGTGCCCAATGGATTCAAAAATACGATACGAAATAGAATTTCCAATTAACTCATCACCCCAACTGTTGTACCAATACATTTCAACGCCATCAGGTTTGTCAGAGTGGTTTGCAGACAATGTCAATTCTCGAGGAGAGTTTTTTACCTTCATTTGGAATGATTCCGAAGAGAAAGCGAGGCTTTGCTCCAAAAAATCAGGTGAAAAAGTGAGATTTAAGTGGGTTGATGACAACAATAAGGATACTGAATTCTATTTTGAACTGCATATTATAGTAGATGAAATTACCAAAGACGTTTCTTTGATGGTTATTGATTTTGCAGAATCCGAGGAAATTGACGAAGCTAAACTTTTGTGGGAAAATCAAATTTCAGATCTTAAGCACGTCATAGGTTCGGTATAGCAATAGTATTATTTATAGTTTATATTTGTCCTGATACAATCGGGACTTTTTTTTGATATTATGATAAATTTTAATGGAGCTATTACATCGTCAGATACTAATTTATTGATTGATAATCGTGGGTTTTTATACGGCGATGCAGTTTTTGAAACGGTTAAGGTGCTGAATTCCAAAATTCTTTTTTTAGAGGATCACTATTTTAGATTGATGTCTTCTATGCGAATTGTGCGAATGGAAATTCCAATGAATTTTACAATGGAATATCTGGAAGAACAAATTCTTACTTTAGCTAAAGCCAATAAACTACAAAATTCCGCTCGTGCCAGAATTACTGTGTATCGTACTGATGGTGGCTATTACTTGCCTCAAAGCAATACCGTTTCTTTTTTGATTGCTACAGAAAGTCTTGGAAACAGCGTGTATTCAATTGTTCATAAAGAATATGTTGTAGATTTATATACTGATTTTTATGTGGCTAAACAGTTACTTTCTTCAATAAAAACCACAAATAAATTGTTAAATATTACGGCAAGTATTTATGCTTCAGAAAATGGTTTGGATAATTGTCTATTATTAAATGATAGCAAAAATGTTATCGAAGCAATGCAAGGAAATTTATTTATGCTCAAAGGGAACAGGCTAATTACGCCGCCAGTTTCAGAAGGTTGTTTGAATGGTGTTATGAGAAAACAAATTTTAAGTTTAGCAAAAACTATTGAAAATCTAGAAGTAGTTGAAGAAGCAATTTCGCCATTTGACCTGCAAAAAGCTGACGAATTGTTTATTACGAATGTGATTAAAGGAATTCAACCGATTACAAAATATCGCAAAAAAGAATATACAACAGATTTTTCGCAGTTATTGCTGATAAAATTAAATGATGCTATAGCATAATCAGTTGAAGGTTGGGTTTTCAGGAGCATTGACCCAAATAAGATATTCTCCGCCCAACTCCATTATTTGTTTTTTCCAAAAATCAGCGGCCGATTTTCCAATAATTTTGTTTTGATAATTATTTTGGGTTATGATCCAAGAACTTTCAGCCATTTCACTTTCTAGTTGGTGTTGATCCCAGCCAGTGTAACCTAAAAAGAAGCGAATATTATTCTTGTTTATCTTGCCATCGTTTATGAGCTCTTTTGTGATTTCATATTCACCTCCCCAATAGATACCATTAGATATTTCTAAACTGTTAGGAATTAGATGAGGTACATTATGTATGAAATAGAGATTGTCCTGCTCAACTGGACCACCATTGTATATCTTGAAAGTGGCTTTTATGTCTGGCACCAAGTCATTTATAGTGTACTTTAAGGGCTTGTTCATAATAAAACCTACCGAACCTTTCTTATTATGATCTGCCAATAAAATAACTGACCTATTGAAAGACAAATCTCCAATTATTGAAGGCTCTGCAATAAGTAGCTTTCCTTTTTTTAATTTTTCTGAAATCATAAGCCGTATTGTTACTATATTATAAATTGAGCACAAACAAATATAAACAATATAATGTACAAAAAAACCTTCCAGTGGAAGGTTTTAATTATATTAGTGAAAGCATGAATTTAGTTAACAGCTCCTTCTAATTCAGCTCCAGCTTTAAATTTCACTACATTTTTTGCAGCAATTTGTATAGTATTTCCAGTTTGTGGGTTTCTACCATCTCTTGCAGCTCTAGCAGAAACTGACCATGATCCGAAACCTACTAAAGATACTCTACCACCTTTTTTCAAGGTGCTACCTACGTTTCCTAAAAATGATTCTAAAGCTAGTTTTGCAGCAGCTTTTGTAATTCCTGCGTCAGCAGCGATAGCATCGATTAATTCTGATTTGTTCATAATGTTTATTTATTAAATATTAGTTAAAAAAAAATTTGTTTATAATAACAAAATTAATAGGAATATGTTTCCGCGCAAGTGTTTTGATTAATTTCAGCTTGTTTTGTTGATAACTTGTTTTATTTGTTCATAAACCAATGTAAAACCTTCTTAAATTAGCGAAAAACACCCGTTTTATTGGTCTTAATAGGCCTTTGCAGTTTCAGAAAAAGCCATTCCATTTAATAATTCTCCTACATTCATCTTCTTTTTTCCAGGAAATTGTATGCTAATCAAATCAATATAGCCATCTTTCACTGCGATTTTGATTTCTTTTTTAGAACAAATTAAGTTCCCTATGGCATCGTTATGATGCTCGAGTAATATATTTGCTTCGTAAATTTTCACATTCCACTCTTCGTTTTTGTCACTAATAAAACACCAAGCCGATGGATACGGACTCAAACCTCGAATTAAATTATAAATTTCAATCGCTGATTTTGTCCAATCGATTTTGCAATTCTCTTTATTTAACTTGTAGGCTGTTTTTATGTCGAGATTCTCTTTTTGGATGGTTGTAGTAACATTTTTCTTTTCAATCAATGCCAAAGTCTCAATAACAGTTGCGCTTCCCAATTGCATTAGTCTGTCGTGTAACTGACCAGCATTTTCATTTGGCGTAATGTCAATTTCCGAACTAAGAATCATCGCCCCTGTATCTATTTTATCATCAATAAAGAAAGTAGTTACTCCAGTTTTTGTATCACCATTTATTATTGCCCAGTTTATTGGCGCGGCTCCACGATAATTGGGTAATAGGGACGCATGTAGGTTGAAAGTACCCAGTTTTGGCAAGTTCCAAACCACTTCGGGCAACATTCTAAAGGCAACCACGATTTGCAAATTAGCATTCAAGGATTTTAACTCCTCTAAAAAGCTTTGGTCTTTCAGATTTGTGGGTTGCAATAAAGCAAGATTGTTAGCCAAAGCATATTCTTTTACAGCCGAATATTTTATTTTTTGTCCACGACCTGCGGGCTTATCGGCTGCGGTAATAACGCCTACTATAGTATAGTTGTTCTTGATTATGGTGTCCAAAATACCAACTGCAAATTCTGGCGTCCCCATAAATACGATTCGTAATTTTTCCATTGTCATTGCGAGGAACTACGCTATCTCCTCTTATTTTAGTGAATATTTATTGTTTGGTTTTACAACAACTTTATTGTTCTCTAATAAAGTTTGCAAGGCAAAGATAATATCGTCTTCGCTATTTTTTGTGAGTTTCTGAATTTCTCTTGAATTTAAGTTTTGAATTTTCAACAAGCCAATGATTTTTTCGGAAGTAGAAGAACTGTCAACCGATTTCTTTTTTTTGGAAATACAGTGCGAACAAATTCCACAATCTTTTTCTGTTTTTTCCCCAAAATAATCTAAAATCAAATTGCTTTTGCACACTTTTTTCTCATTGATGTAATGCAAAACCGATTCGAATTGGGCAACTTTTTGTTTGTTTTGGGTTTCTAAATACTTCGAAACACGATTAATGGTTCTTTCGTCTTCGCGAACTTCGTTGAAAATAATGGTGGCATCATTGTTTTTTTTATGATAATCAATGATTTCAAGCCCTTTCAATTTTTCAAAAACAGCAAGAATTTCCGTTTCATTACAATTCGATTTTTTGGCAATTAACGATAAATTGATGGCGGTTTGCGATTCATAAATTCCTGGATAAGTTCGAAGTAAGGACAAAATAACGGGTTCTTCATTTGAATTCAGGCTCATATAGCGAATAACTTCTTTCGATTCAATAATAAATTGCATTGTGATTTTCTCGGTATATTCTTGTGACATACTTAATATGCCTTGACGGTCTAAAAACTGAATAGCATTGAAAGTTTTCAAGGTTGGAAAACCATATTTTTGACAAAAATGATTCAAATTGAACGAAAATTGTTCGTTGATTCCTTCGCCATAAGCGATTCGGAAATAGGTACATAATTTGATGTAAATCTGGGTGAGAATGATTTTATCGGGCAAAACATTGATGAACTGGCTTTGCGCTTGAATTTTGTCAGATGGACTTGTAAGCAATACAGCGAAGGCTTTTTCTTCATTTCTACCAGCGCGACCAGCTTCCTGATAATAACTTTCCATACTTTCTGGAAGATGAATGTGAATGACCGTTTTTACATTCGATTTGTCAATTCCCATTCCAAAAGCGTTGGTGGCAACAATTATTTGAGCTTCTTCATTCATCCAAAGATTCATGTTTTTCTCCTTTTCTTTAACCGATAATCCACCGTGATAAAATGTAGCTTTGAACCCCATGGATTGCAATTGAGAAGACGTATCCGAGCAGGATTTCCTATTTCGGACATAGACAATAGAAGGTTGCGGATTCTTTTTCAAGATTTGCTCCATTCGATACAATTTGTCCTCTATTTCAAAGACCATATAGGCAATGTTTTGTCGGGCAAAAGATTTCTGAAAAACAACTGGATTTTCTAATCCTAATTGAAGAATCACATCATCAAGAACAGTCTTCGTGGCTGATGCTGTAAGTGCGAGAAACGGAACCTTTGGAAAATGGGTTTTAAGATTGGCAATTTTCAAATAAGCTGGGCGAAAATCGTGTCCCCATTGCGAAACACAATGCGCTTCGTCAATAGCAATTAGATTAATAGGCAGATTTTTGATTCTTTCCAAAATCCAATCCGACTGCAAACGTTCTGGCGATAAATACAAGAATTTATAATTCCCAAATTCACAATTATCCAAAAGTGTAATCATTTCATCCGATTGAATTCCGCCCGTCAATGCAATAGCTTTGATGTTGAGGTTTTGCAAGCGTTGGACTTGATCTTTCATCAAGGCAACCAAGGGCGAAATGACCAAGCAAATTCCGTCTTTCATCAAAGCGGGAACCTGAAAGCAGATTGATTTTCCACCGCCTGTAGGCATCAGTCCAAAAGTGTCTTTACCATCCAAAACCGAATTGATAATTTCGTCTTGAGGCGACCTAAATTTGTCGTGTTTCCAATATTTTTGAAGAATTGCTAATGCTTCCTGCATCTTTTAAGTGTTTAGTATTCAAGTGCATTTAGCATCTTGTAAATCACAACCCATAACCCATAACCCATAACCTATAACCTATAACCTATAACCTATAACTAAATTTGGTCTAAGATAAATAAAATTCTGTTATCAAGAGAGTCTTTTGGAACTTCTATGAGTTTGTACCCATAATTTTCATAGGTTTCAACGAGGTGATTGTGGATGAGTTTAGCTTGTTCGAAATTTTCATATCGGGCTTCGTCGCTCCGATAAATTTCTTCCCAAGGCGGAAGAATAAAGATTTTTGTGTATAAATTTTCACGGCAAGCCAAATCAAAATGCGCGGGATAACTGTCGCCAATATAGTGCATATAAGCCAAAACATCTGGAATTCCACGGTCGATAAAAACGATGTTTTGGGTTTCATCTAGTGCATTTCTAAATTGTTTTTTCCTTCCTTCCAATAACAATTCACTGAAGAGCAATGGATTTTCAAGAAATAATTGTTCGATTCCTGCCTTTTTTGCTTCTAAGGTTACTTGTCTTGAAATTTCTGGATAGCAGCAAAAACCTTTTTCTATCAATCCATCGATGATAGTGCTTTTTCCAGTTCCAGGTCCGCCTATTATGACTATAATTTTTTTGCTCACTTTTTCCAAATAAGGCTCAAATTTACCTAAAGTTATCGGAATTTCGAAACATTATTTCGGGGAACACCTTTCTTTGTTTCCGAGAATGATACACTATAAAATGCATTTTTTAACTTTCTAAACTAGGTATTCTAAAATCTGTAATCTAAACTCTAAAATGTAATTTCAAAACTGTATATTTGCTTTTATTTTTATTTTAGAATGGATACAGAAAAAGAAGCAAGAGAATTTTACGAAAGATTGAAAGTGGAGTTGGATTTGAGTACTACTTGGCCCGCAATATATTTGTACAAATTTATTGTGCCTTCAGAAAAAGAAAGTATTCTTCGTGTGGAAGAAGCTTTTAATTGTATGGGAGCGGTTATAAAAACTAAAAAGTCCAAAACAGGCAAATTCACTAGCATTTCTGTAGATGTTATGATGAAAGATTCTCAAGAAATTATTGATAAATACATCGAATTATCTACTATTAAAGGTATTATTTCCCTATAAATATGAACACAAAATATATAAAAGAAGTTGCAAACGATGTCGTTCATCATTTGGAATATAATGCAGAGCGATCTCATTTAATTATTCCAGAATATGGTCGGCATTTGCAAAAATTGATTGATCAAGCAACTGTTATAGAGGATAGTGAAGAGCGCAATAAAGTTGCAAAATACATCATACAAGTTATGGGAAGTTTGAATCCTCATTTGCGTGATGTCGCTGATTTTCAACATAAATTATGGGATCAAATCTTTATAATGTCCGATTTTAAATTGGATGTAGAATCACCATATCCCGTGCCAACTCGTGAGGTTTTACAATTGAAACCTGATGTTTTAAAATACCCACAAAACTTTCCAAAATACCGATATTATGGTAACAACATTAAATATATGATTGATGTTGCCAACAAATGGGAGGAAGGCGATATGAAAAATGCCTTGGTAAAAGTGATTGCCAATCATATGAAAAAATCGTATTTGAGTTGGAATAAAGACACTGTGAAAGACGATGTCATCTTTGAACATTTATTCGAATTGTCAGGCGGAAAATTGAATATGCTACAAAGTACCGAGGAACTTTTGACCACCACCGATTTATTGCGAACCAACAAGCGAGTTTCCAATAAATTAACTCCGGCTGGTCAACCAAAAATCCAAAACAACAAGAATATCAAACCTGGAAAGCCAAATCCGATACATAAAAACCAAAATAGAAAACCTTTGTAAAAAACAGTTATGAATTATGAATTATGAGTTATGAATTTTTTAGCATAACTTTTTAATTCATAACTCATAATTCATAATTTAAAAAAAATGGGAGTATTCAAAATAGAAGGAGGCGTTACCTTAAAAGGAGAAATTACGCCACAAGGAGCCAAAAACGAAGCACTACAAATATTATGTGCAATTTTGTTGACAGACGAAAAGGTAACGATAAATAATATTCCAGATATAATCGACATTAATAAACTCATTACGCTGCTGGGAAATTTAGGTGTTAAAATCCAAAAAAATGGAGTGGGTTCTTACACTTTTCAAGCCGATGAAGTAAATTTACACTATTTAGAAACTGAAGCTTTCAAGAAAGAGGGCGGAGCACTTCGTGGATCTATTATGATTGTTGGGCCACTTTTGGCACGATTCGGGAAAGGATATATTCCAAAACCAGGTGGCGATAAAATTGGACGAAGAAGATTAGACACCCATTTTGAGGGATTTATCAATCTTGGAGCTAAATTTCGTTACAATAGAGAAGATCATTTTTATGGAGTAGAAGCTCCTGATGGATTAATTGGAGCTGACATGTTGCTCGATGAGGCATCGGTAACTGGAACAGCGAACATTGTTATGGCAGCTGTTTTGGCCAAAGGCACAACTACTATTTATAACGCCGCTTGCGAACCTTATTTGCAACAATTGTGTAAAATGATGAATGCGATGGGAGCCAAAGTTTCGGGTATTGGATCTAATTTATTGACTATTGAAGGCGTCGAAAGACTGGGAGGTTGCACACATAGAATTCTTCCAGATATGATAGAAATTGGCAGTTGGATTGGACTTGCCGCAATGACCAGAAGTGAAATTACCATTAAAGATGTAAGTTGGGAAAACTTGGGGCTGATTCCGAATGTATTTAGAAAACTTGGAATTACTTTAGAACGAAGAGGCGACGATATTTATATTCCTGCACACAAAGATGGTTATCAAGTAAAAAC
This sequence comes from Flavobacterium psychrophilum, assembly GCA_945866505.1. Taxonomy (GTDB): domain Bacteria; phylum Bacteroidota; class Bacteroidia; order Flavobacteriales; family Flavobacteriaceae; genus Flavobacterium; species Flavobacterium psychrophilum_H. Next base: position 19,165 of record CAMBHH010000016.1, on the reverse strand, counting down.
TGATATTGATGGTTCTATTCTTACCATTTCAGATGCGCCTTGGCCAGGATTTACGCCCGATTTATTGAGTATTGTTCTTGTTGTGGTAACCCAATGCAAAGGCGACGTTTTGATTCATCAAAAAATGTTCGAAAGCCGTTTGTTTTTCGTAGATAAATTGATTGATATGGGTGCAAAAATTATTTTGTGTGACCCACATAGAGCAGTTGTTATTGGTCACGATTTCAAATCACAACTAAAAGCTACTACAATGTCTTCTCCAGATATTCGTGCTGGAATTTCGCTATTGATTGCTGCACTTTCTGCCAAAGGAACGAGCACTATTCAAAACATTGAACAAATCGACAGAGGTTACGAACGAATTGACGAACGATTGAGAGCCATTGGAGCTAAAATTGTAAGAGCTTAATTTTATTCAATAAAAAACGCTAAACCTCAAAAGTTTCAAAAGCCTTTGAGGTTTTTATCATTATCCAAATGACAAACGAACAAACCGCAGTAAAGGCTACCTATTTTAGTATTGCTAGCAATGCATTATTAGCTTTGATAAAGGGCTTAGCTGGTTTTTTTGGTCATTCCTATGCTTTAACTGCAGATGCCATTGAGTCAACCACGGACATTTTTTCTTCGTTTTTAGTGTTATTCGGAATCAAATATTCAAACAAGCCAGCAGATGAAAATCATCCGTACGGACACGGTCGAGCCGAACCATTAATTACTTTTTTAGTGGTTGGTTTTTTGATTACGTCGGCAACAATTATTGCTCACGAAAGTTTAACCAATATTGGAGTTCCACATAAATTACCTGAATCTTGGACCTTGATTGTTCTTGGAGCCATTATTTTATGGAAAGAATATTCCTTTCGTTTGGTGATGAAGCGAAGCAAAGAAGCCAATAGTTCTTCATTAAGGGCTGATGCTTGGCACCATCGTAGTGACGCCATAACATCGGTGGCGGCTTTTATTGGAATTTCTATTGCCTTATTTTTTGGGAAAGGCTACGAATCGGCCGATGATTTGGCAGCACTGTTTGCATCAGGATTTATTTTATACAATAGTTATAAAATTTTCAGACCTGCTTTGGGGGAAATAATGGACGAAAATTTACACGATGATTTAATTATCGAAATCAGGAAAGTTTCTCTTAAAGTTAAAGGTGTTGAAAGTACCGAAAAATGTTTTATCAGAAAAGCGGGAATGAAATACCACGTTGATTTGCACGCGATTGTCAACGCCCATATTACTGTTCGAGAAGGTCACGACATATCTCATTTGTTGAAAGATACTTTGCGTGCAGAAATCCCCGAATTAGGACACGTTTTGATTCATATTGAACCCTCTTATTATTGATTTTTTCTACTCTAAAACATTCAAAATTTTCAAACCAAAAACAACTCCGTTTTCTTGAATTCCGTTTTGGGAAGAATGAACATAATCAAAGCGAAATACCTTTAGTTTTCCAAATCCAAGATTATCCAAACCAACTGTGAATTCGGTGTAAGGTTTTTTGTCTGGAACGGCAAGCGAATGAAATCCTATAACCAAAGTCGAATTTAATTTGTTCAACAACGGAATTTTATTCATAATATAACCTTTGTCGTTATGCTCCAAATGCGCTTCAAAATAGGATTTATTCGTGCTGTTTGAATAATACGGCATTAGGTTGAAAACGTTCAAATAGCGGTCGCTGGTTCCAATATGTGTTCTGTTTCCGTTGAAATGTTTGTAATCTACAAACGAGATGTTTTCGCCGTGAATGAAAGTCCCTGCTTTCACATTAATACCTAAAGTACCTTTGTTACCTGCATCAAAATCATATCTAACTTGACTTGTAATCAATTGGTATTCGTATTTTTTTTCATTGGATGCAAAAGCGTTTTCATAACCAAAAGACAAAGTAGGATAGTCGTAGTTTCTGATATTTAATTTTCCGTCAGGTCTCGAAATGTATTTGTTTCCGAAATGTATTTTTGCAAAAACGGAAGCTTTTGTAAGATGATGTTGTTCGAATGCGGGAGCCAAATTATCCTCTGGCAACATCGGATTATTCGAGCTGTAGAAATCATCACTTTTGATAAATGTATAATCCGTACTGTTGAACAAATGTTTTCGTTGTTGGTATTCTAATGTTCCTTTCAGATAAAAATTATTACCAACATCTTGACCATAAGTAGCTCCGGCAAATTCTTTGTTGTACAATTTCATATAATTGTCTTTAAAAAACAAAGTGCTCACCGTGTTTATGAAACTCGAAATGGGTTCTTCGGGATTGAATTGATTGACTTTTGTTCCACCAAAAACAGTCAGTGTTGCATAATTTTGATTGTTGAATCGGTGGTAATAATCTGCAGTAAGGCGCAATCTATGATCAGAAAATCCATAATTGAACTTTGTGTTGATGGAAGTCGATTTTCCTTTTTCTTCTTCGTTTTTCCAATCACGGAAAGAAAATCCTGAATCCAAATTCCAACCTTGAACGGTATTGAAACTCAATGACGCTAAATTGACCAAACCATCATAAGTAAACGATTTTTTTTGACTGCTATTTTTCCAAGAATAACCCGTAATTGGACTCAGAAACTTGAATTTATTGTCTTTTTTGTCGATAGAATCCAAATATTTTTTAGAGTTTCGAACGGTGTGCACGCTGTCTTTTTTTATGTAATCGGTATTTTCTTCGATGGTAAGAGGAATGGGTCTGATTTTATTCCAAAAAAGCGTGTCTTTTTTATTGGAATTGTCTTCAAAACTTACGATTTCATTGGTAAACGTTTTTTTGGCGAACGCTTTTTCAAATTCATAATTGCTGTAGACATATGAGAATTTTCCATTGAATTTAATTCCAAAAATACCTGCAGAAAACTCCAAACTTTGGGTGCTTTTTGCCCAAATTTTATTGTTTTTATTGTAGCTGAAATTTTGTTTCAATTTCATCACATCCACAAATTCCTGATGCATGCGATAGCCTTTAATGTCTAAATCCACGGCATATATTGCCCAAGAATCTTCAACGATATAAATGTAGCCCTCAAAAACAGGTTCGGCATCTCGCTTGGCAATGACTTTTATTTTGTTAATCATTAAGTTGTTTTCGTCCTGAAAAGTACCTTCTAATTTGTATTTATAATAATTGAAAGCATTGTCGGCAATGGGCGAAATCATTTTGCTGTTGAAGTCTAAAGTATTGTCGTAAAAATCATAAATCGTTGATCGCGCCGTATTGTAGCTGAAGCCTTTGTTGTCTCCACTAACTTTTGAAGCAATAATGCGTTCTTTTAAGTTATCGGGTTTTTCAAAAATAATTTTGGAAATAGTTTCCGATAGATAGATAATTCCTGTTCCGGTGGAATCGACTGCGCCGTCTAAATCGCCAATTTTTTGTCCCATTATTTTTTTGGGTAAATCTTTTACTTTGAAAATCCCACGAGAATAAAAATCGGCTTTGAAACGTGCCGTTTTTTCGGAGTTTTCTTTTTTGTGGATAATGGCTTGCTTGATTACGGCGTTGGCAGGATCGTTTTTACTGTTGATTACCACTTCTGAAAGTGAGAAATTTTCTTCTACTAATTGTATATTTTGTGTGAAAGGAAATTTATCAATTGTAACCGTTATTTTTTGGGTTTTGAATCCCAAATATTGGAAAACGATAGTATGTTTCCCCGTCTTTTTTATGTTTAATTCATAATTTCCTTGCTCGTTCGAGGAAGTTCCGTTATAGGTATTCTCTTCTAAAATAGTTACCAGCGAAAGCGGAATTCCTTTGTTGTCAGTAATTGTTCCTCTAATTTGAGCAACGCTAATAAATGAAATTTGCAATACTATAATCAAGAATAATTTTTTCATCTTTTACTTTTTGAATAAGACGAATTACCTTATAAATCGTTACATAATTAAAAAAAATAATGATATTTTCTACAAAAATGACAGTATTGCCAACTCATAGCTTTTCATTCCAAAACCTAGAATAACGCCTTTAGCATTTCCAGAAATATACGATTGATGACGGAAACTTTCTCTTGAAAAAGTATTTGAAATATGCACTTCAACAACTGGAGTTGTGATGCTTTTTATGGCGTCGCCAACACCAATTGAAGTATGAGTATAAGCACCAGCATTTAGTATAATACCTTCATAAGAAAAACCAACTTCCTGAATTTTACCAATCAATTCGCCTTCGATATTGCTTTGAAAATAGGTCAATTCCACGTCTGAAAATTTGTGTTTCAAGATTTCTAAATAATCTTCAAAGGTTTGACTTCCATAAATTTCGGGTTCGCGTTTTCCTAATAAGTTGAGGTTTGGTCCGTTGATGATACAAATTTTCATTTTTAATGTTTTTGTAAAAATAAAAAAACCGTTCCAATTAAGAACGGTTTTGATTCACTAATTATATTTTAATTTAAAACATAAGACCTGCCGAAAGTTGCAGTACAGAGTTTTTTGCTTTTGCATCTTGCGAAACTTCTGTCAATCCAAGAACATATCTTCCCTGTATGAAGATACTTTTAGTAACTTTAAAACCTAATCCCAAATCAACAGCAAAGTCAAAAGTATTTGCATCGTTTACATCAAACTTGTTTTTTTCGCTCAATAAAAAGGAAGCTTGAGGTCCTAATTCAAGGCTAAACGAATTGCTCAAATATATTTTTGCCAAAACAGGAATAGCGATATATCCTAACTCATTTTTTATTTCATTTATTCCAACTTTATAACTTGCACCTTGAGTAGTGTATAATAACTCGGGTTGAATGGCAAATTTGTCTAAAAGTTTGATTTCTGCAACTAAACCAGCATGATAACTTGTTAAAGCATCGGTTTGAATGTCAGTTCCTGAAAAATTGGTGTAATTTAATCCAACTTTTGCTCCAATTTGCATTAGCTGCGCCTCAGCGTTGAAAGACAGGATTACCATAAAAGCGGTAACCAAAATTGTTTTTTTCATAATAGTTTTTATTTATAGATTTGAAAAATTAATTAGGTTCAAAATTACTAAAATTGTTAGGGTATTTGTTTAATTGTACAGAGATTTTTTTAGAATAGTAATGTGAACTCATACTCTTACAGTCGCGAATCATTAAACCTTGATCCTTGAAGGTTTTTTAATATCTAAAAATAACGTTACTTTGCTTTTATGAATTGGCAAACGGAAGTAAAAAATTATCAAGCTTATTTGAGGATTGAAAGAGGATTGTCGAAAAACACCATCGATAATTATTCTTTTGATATCGAGCGTTTGTGTCTTTTTTTAGAAAAGAATACTATTTCGGTGTCGCCATTAAAGATTAGCGAAGAAACAATTCAGCAGTTTATATATAGTGTGGCAAAAGAAGTTAATCCGCGTTCGCAAGCCAGAATAATTTCAGGATTGAAAAGTTTTTTTAGTTATTTAATTTTTGAAGATTATCGTCAAGACAATCCAATGGAATTGATTGAAACGCCAAAAACGGGCAGAAAATTACCAGACACTTTATCGGTAGAAGAAATAGATGCTTTAATTTCGGCAATAGATTTGAGTTCTAACGAAGGCGAACGAAACAAAGCTATGTTAGAAACGCTTTATGGCTGCGGACTTCGAGTTTCGGAATTGGTCACCCTGAAAATTTCTGACTTATTTTTTGATGAAGGCTTTATCAAAATCACCGGAAAAGGGAACAAGCAACGTTTTGTTCCGATCGGGAATTCGACCCAAAAATACATCCAACTTTATCGAGATCACAAACGGAATGATGTGAAGATTAAGAAAGGTCAAGAAGATACTTTGTTTTTAAATAGGAGAGGAAGTCAGTTGACAAGAGCAATGATTTTTACGATAATCAAAGACTTGGCAGTCAAAATCGATTTAAAGAAAAGTATAAGTCCACATACTTTTCGTCATTCGTTTGCCACACATCTATTAGAAAATGGTGCCGATTTACGTTCGATTCAGTTAATGCTTGGTCACGAATCGATAACAACAACAGAAATCTATGTGCATTTAGATAGAAGGTTTTTGACCGAAGTGATTAATAATTTTCATCCGAGGAAATGATTTTAAATTCCAATAAAAAAATTCCAAATTCCAAAATGACAATTGGAATTTGGAATTTAAATTTTTTGAATTTATCGAAATCTATTTCGCAATATTTACCGCTCTTGTTTCTCTAATTACAGTCACTTTTACTTGCCCTGGATAGGTCATTTCGGTTTGAATTTTTTGTGAGATTTCAAAAGATAAAGTGGCTGCATGTTCATCAGATACTTTTTCGCTTTCTACAATCACACGAAGTTCTCTACCAGCTTGAATTGCGTATGCATTTTTCACGCCGCCAAATCCATAAGCTACTTCTTCCAAATCTTTCAAACGTTGAATATAAGAATCTAAAACTTGTCTTCTTGCACCTGGTCTTGCACCTGATATAGCATCACAAACTTGAATGATTGGCGACAACAATGATTTCATTTCGATTTCGTCGTGGTGTGCTCCAATGGCGTTGCAAACTTCTTCTTTTTCACCATATTTCTCCGCCCATTGCATTCCCAATAATGCGTGTGGTAAATCGCTCTCAGTATCTGGAACTTTACCAATATCGTGCAATAAACCAGCTCTTTTGGCCAGTTTCACGTTCAAACCAAGTTCGGCTGCCATAATTCCGCATAGTTTGGAAACCTCGCGAGAGTGCTGTAGCAAATTTTGTCCATAAGAAGAACGGTATTTCATTCGACCTACAACCTTAATCAATTCAGGATGTAAACCGTGAATTCCTAAGTCAATAACGGTACGTTTACCTACTTCAATAATTTCATCGTCAATTTGTTTGGTTGTTTTGGCCACCACTTCTTCGATTCGTGCTGGGTGAATACGTCCGTCGGTTACTAATTTATGCAAAGCTAAACGCGCAATTTCTCGGCGAACTGGATCAAAACAAGAAAGAATAATAGCTTCTGGTGTATCGTCAACAATGATTTCAACTCCAGTTGCGGCTTCAATCGCTCTAATATTTCTACCTTCACGACCAATAATTCTTCCTTTTACATCATCCGATTCGATGTTGAAAACTGATACGCAGTTTTCTACAGCTTCTTCTGTACCAACTCTTTGAATGGTGTTGATGATGATTTTTTTAGCCTCTTGTTGTGCTGTTAATTTGGCTTCTTCGATAGTATCTTGAATATGCGACATCGCTTGAGTTTTGGCTTCGGCCCTCAAACCTTCAATCAGTTGACTTTTAGCATCTTCCGTAGATAAACCCGCGATAACTTCCAATTGTTGAAGATGGCTTTTGTGCAATTTTTCAACTTCGGCTTGTTTTTTGTCTAAAGTTTCGATTTTAGAATTGTACTCTATTGTTTTTGCATCATAATCGTCATTTACTTTTTTAGCTTTCGACAATTCATTCGAAACTTGCGATTCCTTGTCACGAATTCTTTTTTCCACTTCGGCCATCTTCTGATCACGCGATAGAATTACTTGCTCGTGCTCCGATTTTAATTCGATAAATTTCTCCTTGGCTTGAAGAATTTTGTCTTTTTTGATATTTTCGGCTTCCAGATTAGCATCTTTTAAAATAGAAGCTGCTTCTTTCTTTGCGTTTTTAATCAAATTAGAAATATTACTTTTTTCAATTAATTTGGCTAAACCAAAACCCGCCGCAATACCTACAATTCCTGAAATAATTATTGTTAAAATGTCCATAGTTGTTAAAAAATTTATATATAAAAAAAGCCTACATTAGATTGCTTGTATAAACTCTGAAATACAAGTTTTGAGCTAACTCGCTGTTCAAGCTTCCAAACTGAATTGGCTTGCTATAGTAACGATGATTCGCTCATTCTAATTGATTAGTGTTGAGTTTACCAAATGTGAACTAATGTAGGCAGTAACTTAGTTTCTGTAAAGAACGTGTTTAATCTATGAGATATTGATCTAAAAGCGCATTGATTTTTTTAATTCTTTCGATAGTGGCTCCACCATCTATGGCATTATCAATTTGTTTTTGTTCTGTTTGTGCTGCAAATTGCAAAGCACACATGGCTAATACATCTTGCTTGTCACGCACGGCATAATTTTCTTCAAATTGCTTTATCATAGTATCAATTTTTTTTGAAGCGCTTCTGAGCCCTTCTTCTTGAGAGAGTTCCACTGTTAAAGGGTATACTCTGTCCGCAATCGATATCTTAATTTTAAGCTTTTCGTCCATATCTTTATTAATCTGCTAGCTGAGCTATACAGTAATCTATTTCACGAATTAATGAATTTATTTTAAGCTTGGTATCTCTTTTATTCTCTTCACTGCCCAGTAATGCATTGGCTATTTTTTGTGTTTCATACTGCGCTTTTAGGGCTGCAATCTCTTGAGACTGATTTTGTATGATAACTGCAGATTTTTCTAATTCAATTTTCAATTCTTGAGATTTTTTCTCCAATCTATTTATTTTTCCAAATAGTTTTTCGATCTTATTTTCAAGAGTATCAATTATTTCTGCAATTACACTCATAATGATTCCGAAGTATTACTTAATCTTACAAAGTTAGTATTCCTTTTTATTTTTACAATATTTTATTGATTTTTTTATGCTAAAAAAATCAATTGTCAGTATAACAGATGATTATGATTTTTTGAACTTTTATAAAATTTTGTAATCTACTTTTATTTATCTTAGCAAAAATGAATTTTATGAGATGGAGTCTGTTTTTCATTCTTTTTTATTGTTCTGTTTTTGCTCAGGTCAATTATCCAAAAGATTATTTTATTTCGCCCCTTGATATTCCAATGCAGTTGTCGGGAAATTTTGGGGAGTTAAGACCCAATCATTTTCATGCTGGATTTGATTTCAAAACACAGCAAAAAGAAGGATTAGAGGTTCATGCTGTTGCCGACGGTTATGTATCGAGAATAAAAATTTCCACTTTTGGAAACGGTAAAACAATTTATATTACGCATTCAAACGGATATACTTCGGTTTATGGACATTTACAAAGAGCTACTGATTCAATCGAAAATTTTATTAAAAAAACACATTATGAGGAGCAGTCTTTTGAAATTGAAAAGTATCTAAAACCAGGTGAATTAGTTGTCAAAAAAGGTCAAATTATTGGTCTTTCAGGTAATACGGGTGCTTCAGAAGGGCCGCATTTGCATTTTGAATTTAGAGATAATATAACTGAGTATATTATTAATCCTATGCTATTTGGGTTCGACACATTTATGAAAGACACTAAGAAACCTATTGTTTTTAACATCTATGCTTATCCATTAGACAATGAATCTGTGGTTAATCAATCCAAACGTCCTTTATTGCTAAATCTTGTTTTACAAAAAGACGGAACTTATCTCGCCGATAAAGTTGTGGCTAATGGCAAAATAGGTTTTGGGATAAATACTTTTGATTATGATGATGTTTCTTTCAATAAAAATGGCATTTATAAGGTGCAAACCTTTTACAACGGAATACCAAATTTTGGGTACCAATTTGACACCTACTCATTTGATGAAATGCGTTATGTGAATGCATTGATTGACTATCCAATGTATAAAAAAACACAACAAAGAGTCCAGAAGTTATTCATGAAAAGCCCATATAACTTTAGTGTTATTAAATCAGATGCTTCAAATGGTGTTGTAAATGTTGTGCCCAATTTGACAGCTCAGTACCGCATTGAAGTTTCAGATTTTTATGGAAACCTGACCACAGTAACTATTCCAATTGTCAATGAGATTTTACCCGTGATTATATCTAAAGAACCAGTTTCTAAATATTTTGTCAAAGCAAAAAATGAATCTGTTTTTTCCAAAGAAAATATGTCTGTTTTTTTTCCAGCCAATACTTTTTATGAAGATTTTAATTTGAATTTTGAGGTAAGAAACGACAGCTTATTCCTTGATAAAGATACTGTTCCTGCTCATTCCAACTTTACTATTGAAATGGAAGATCATAAATTTACCGAAGCTCAACGAGAAAAAGTATTTATCGGATCAATCGGTTCTGGTAAAATTGGGTACAATCGGACTTATCGAAAAGATGCTGTTTTCAAGACTAATGTTAAAACTTTGGGCAAGTATGCTTTGGTTTTCGATAGCACACCACCAAAAATCAGTATTGCAAAATCAATTGCAGGTAAATGGTTGACTGATAAAAAATTCATTCAATTTACGATTAGTGATGATTTATCCGGGATAAAATCGTATAATGGTTATTTGAATGGCCAATGGATTTTATTCGAATACGACAATAAAACTAAGAAAATCACGCATTATTTTAGTGACGGCATTGTAGCTGAAGGGGCAAATGAATTAAAACTTATTGTCGTGGATAATTTAGGAAATTCTACTATCTTTGAAACTCAGTTTTTTAGAAGTCAAAAACAATAAAATTAAATTCCTTGCATCACAATAAAATAATACTTGTTTTCCTTTTTTTCTGTTTTGGATGTGTAGCATCTGCTCAAACTGCTCGAATCAAAGGAGTTATTCTTGATAAAAATAACCAACCCGTTTCCAATGTAAATGTTTCCAGTCAAAGCGCTGGAACACAATCTAATTCCAATGGTTTTTACATTTTGACTATTCCATCAAATCAGAAGGTTACAATTGTTTTTTCACATATTTCTTTGAAAAAAGCTACCGTTACCGTTACTTTAAAACCAAATGAAGATTACGAATTCAATCTTGTAATGGATGAACAATATGAGCAGATAGGTGATGTGATTATTATAGTAAATAATAAAAAGAGAGTACAAGGAATTACTACTATTGAACCTGCATTGATTCGAAAAATTCCTGGAGCCAATGCGGGTGTCGAAAATATTTTGAAATCCTTGCCAGGTGTAAATTCTAATAATGAATTGAGCACGCAATATGCTGTTCGCGGTGGAAATTATGACGAAAATTTGGTGTATGTTAATGAAATTGAAGTGTATCGTCCCTTTCTAATTCGCTCAGGTCAACAAGAAGGATTGAGTTTTACCAATACTGACTTGGTTCAAAATGTAGATTTTTCTGCTGGAGGTTTTCAATCTAAATTTGGTGATAAATTATCCTCAGTTTTAGATATTACCTATCGAACACCAACACAATTTGCAGCGGTTGCAGAAGCTAGTTTACTTGGAGCAAGCCTAGCTGTAGATGCGGTTTCTAAAAATGGTAAATGGTCAGAAGTTACAGGAATTCGCTACCGCAACAATTCGCTTTTGGTTGACAGTCAAGAAACACAAACCAATTTCACACCGGTATTTGCTGATATTCAAACTAACGTTAATTTCAAAAATTCGGACAAATGGGAATTCAGTTTTTTGGGAAATATTTCTTCAAATGATTACAAATACCAACCTTTGACACGTCAAACTAACTTTGGAACTATACAAGATCCATTGGCGTTGTTGATTTACTATGAAGGTCAGGAAAAAGATAAATACACCACTGTTTTTGGCGCAATAAAGTCAACATATACCCCATCGAAGAACTCCACTTACAAATTGATTGCATCCGCTTATCATACTCAAGAACAAGAATATTATGATATTTTGGCACAATATCGTTTGGGCGAGGTGGATTCTAATATTGGTTCTGAAACCTTCGGAGATGTTACTTTTACAAGAGGAATTGGTGGACAACTCAATCACGCTAGAAATGATTTAGATGCACTAATTGTTAATACCGAATTAAAAGGAATGCACAATTGGAAAAAAAATCAGTTCGAATGGGGAGCAAAGTTTACTCGTGAATCCATTCGGGATCGAGTGATTGAATGGGAAGTGATTGATTCAGCTGGATTTTCGATAAATCCTCCGAAGTATTTGCCCAAAAACGACCAACCGTATTCACCTTATACAGGACCTTTAGTACCTTATCAAAATGTAAGAGCAACTAATTTTGTTGACATCAATCGATTTTCAGGCTACTTTCAATGGAGCAGAAAAGGATATATTGGTAGCAATGAAGTTTGGCTGAATGCTGGAGTTCGTTCTCAAAATTGGACAGTTTCTGGCGATAATATTTCGAGTACAAACCAAATTACCTTTAGTCCTAGAGCACAATTTTCTTTAAAACCAAAATGGGAAAAAGATATGTTTTTCAGGCTTTCTGGAGGATTGTATCATCAGCCGCCATCGTACAGAGAATTGAGAGATGCCAAGGGAATAGTGCAACCTGATGTTAAAGCGCAACAATCGGTTCATATTGTTTTGAGTAATGATTATAGTTGCAAGATGTGGAATCGACCTTTCAAAATGGTTTCAGAATTGTACTATAAATCCTTAACTGATGTGAATCCTTATACTTTGGATAATGTTCGAATTCGATATGCTGCAGCCAATAATGCCAAAGCATACGCACAAGGTTTTGATTTTAGATTGAACGGAGAATTTGTACCTGGTACGGAGTCATGGTTTAGTTTTGGTTATTTGAAAACAGAGGAAAACATTGATAACAAAGGATTTATTTCAAGACCAACGGATCAAAGGTTGAAATTTGCACTTTTGTTCCAAGATTATATGCCTAAGATTCCAAGCCTAAAATTATATTTGAATTTAGTTTACAACACTGGATTACCAGGTGGTTCGCCTTCGTATGCGGATCCTTATTTGTACCAAAACCGATTGAGAGATTACCGTCGTGCCGATGTAGGTTTCTTTAAAGTTTTAATTGATGAACAAAATCCATCTGCAAAAAAATGGTTGCAAAGCTTTAAGGAATTGGCCATTGGACTAGAAATTTTCAATCTTTTCGACAATCAAAATTCAATTACAAACACTTGGGTTCGTGATGTGTATTCTAAAAATCAATACGCTATTCCGAATTATATGACCACAAGAGTTTTTAATGTGAAGTTGAATATGAGGTTTTAATACCCATTCAGTCCTGATGTTATCAAAACGGAATGGGTTATTTTTTTTACTCTTTTATAAATTTGTTGGTAAACTTTTCTATGCCAGAAGAGGCTTCTAGGATATATAAGCCTGCGGCTAGTTTGGCAACATTAATTTGATTAGAATTGTTAATCTCTACCACTTTTTTACCTGTTAAATCTGTAACAACAATCTTGTCGATTTGTATATTGTTTTCCGTTTTAAGGTATATTTTGCTAGAAGTTGGATTAGGATACATTTGAATTATTGATTTACTAAAAGCAACAATACCTAGTGAAGGACCTATTGTACCTGTACCTGAAAATGAAAGTATAGCAAGGCCTTTGTCTGCTACCCAATCTGAAAGTTTATTACTTGGTCTATCACCCACATTTGCAGTACTGTGCCAAAACACGTCTCCAGAATAAGTATCATTTCCGTAAATATTCCATTGTGATCCTGTCCACTCAATTGTTGTGCCAGGGTTTAGTTGTTTGTAGGCACATTTTCCGTTTCTCAATCCATCATATTGATAAGTGTAAGTTGTTCCTGAACCCCATTTGAATACAATTGAAGTACCTGTGCATTGCGCTTGCGCTTGCTGCGCCCCTATTACGGCAAACAGCATTAAAAAAATAATTTTTTTCATGTTTCTTTTTTTTCTGCCTTAGGCATAGCAGATTTGCCCCGTTTTTTTGAGTGGGAGCTGAACTCCACTTTTTTTTAAATTTATATTTATCCTCCCATTTACTAATTTTCAGGCTTACACTATTTATAATGGTGCTCAAAGGAAAAAAAATTCTGTGTCTTGGGACGTTTTGTTTGATACAACGTTTTGCTTGGAGAACAATCTCTGGCAAATCTTTCAAAGTTACTGGCATTTACCTGTCTTTGTGAGGATTTAGGATGTAAGAGCTCGGGCAATTTACGTTGCTGTATCGTATTATGGCACTAAAAATAGTAATTAAATTGCTGAACAACAAAATTTTGTTTAAATTTTGTTTAAATTTTTTGCTATTTTTTAATAGTGTTTTTACCGTAGTTTTTAGCGGGAAAGAATAACAGTTGCTCGGAGGTAAATAGGTACTATTATATTGGTATTTTAACCTTTTTCAAAGGTATGTTTATAAGTGTTTTTACTGTCTTCAGATTTCGTTCAAATTGGTAGTTAGTTTACCAATCGGTTTTTTAGAGGTCGATTCAAATTAGATATTAATTTTAGTGCTCTTTTGTGGGCTTCAAATCAAAATATCACTCTCCAAATCTGATTTTTCTATCGTGAAATCGAATCCTAATTGTTTTACCAATTGAATCACGAGATTTTTATACCAGTTTTCTGATTTGGGATGAATGTAGATTTTTTCGATTAACTGATTGATGTCCACGTTTATTTTTAGACCATCGTTCAATTTGATATTGCTTTGAGTCACATCCGAAATGATGCGAACTTCTCTTTCGTACTGAAAACTTTTTCGCTTGAACAAGAAAGGAAAAAACATATCGTCAAACGGAATGTATTCTTTTTTGTAATCAATATAGTTGACCTCGCCAATGTATTGCTGGTGATTTTTTTCAAAATCCAAAGCTTTTTTCAATCTTTCTACCGTAGATTGAATGGCTAAACCTTCACTATTTTGAGTAAAAATTTGCCACATTGCAAAGGATTCATATTCGTTGATATGCCAACTACTAACAGCTACTTTTTCGCGATGCGATTTGTAATATTGTAAAAATTCAGGATTATTTACAGCAATTTTTTTTATCTCTTCATATGTGGGTTCGCTAAAAGTGCCTTCGTATTGATCTTCAAATTTGTCTGAACGCGACATGAAAAGTTTTTCAGACATCAACAAATCAAGGAATTTTGACAAGTCTAAATATTTCCAAACAATGGTGTCGGGGTTTTCTGGAAGCTTGATGTTTTTGTTGTTGAGGTACATTTTGTAAATTAAATAGGCATCAAAAATCTGCAATTTTAATCATTATTCAAATGATTGCATCATTACCAATTTGTTATATGTTCCATTTAGCGCAATGAGTTCCTCGTGGGTTCCTTGTTCTACAATATTTCCTTTTTGCATTACCACAATTTTGTCCGCTTTTTGAATAGTGGAAAGTCGGTGAGCAATTACAATCGAAGTTCTGTTTTGCATCATATTTTCTAATGCCACTTGCACAAATTTTTCGCTTTCAGTATCCAAAGCGGATGTAGCTTCATCCAAAATCATAATCGGTGGATTTTTTAAAACCGCACGAGCAATCGACAATCGTTGTTTTTGACCACCTGAAAGCTTGTTTCCGCTGTCGCCAATATTGGTGTAAATTCCCATTGGTAAATTTTGAACAAACTCATACGCATTCGCAATTTTCAAGGCTTCAATAATTTCTTCGTCTGTTGCATCCAATTTTCCTAATGCAACATTGGCTTTTATAGTGTCATTAAACAAGATGCTGTCTTGAGTTACTAATCCCATCAAACCCCGTAGTGATTGGAGATTCATATTCTTAATGTCAATTCCGTCAATAGCAATTGTTCCCTCATTTACATCATAAAAACGAGTTAATAAGTTAGCAATCGTACTTTTCCCACTTCCGGATTGACCCACAAGCGCCACGGTTTGTCCTTTGTTTACTTCAAGTGAAAAATCCCGCAAAACAGTTTCCTCTTCGTATTTGAAATTGATGTTTTGAATAGAGATTTTTGAATCAAATGTGTTTTTTATTAGTGCATCTTTTTTGCTAGTGATGGTATTTTCCTGTTCGAGAATTTCCAAAACACGATCTGCTGAAGCATTTCCTCGTTTTAGTCCATAACTTGCTTTCGAAATTGCTTTTGCAGGAGTTAGAATATTATAAGCTAGCATTATATAACCCAGAAAAAAGCCAGCTTCCATTTGTTTTTCTACAAAAACTAAAAAACCACCATATACAAGTAAAATTCCTATTACCAAAATCCCTAAAAACTCACTCATTGGCGAAGCTAAATTCTGCCGATTGAGCACAATATTAGAATATTTATAAAAAGTTAAACTTGTTTCTTTGAAAGAAGCTCTGAATTTTTTTTCTGCTGTAAAAGATTTTATAACCTTCAATCCCGTTAAAGTTTCTTCTAAAATAGAAAGCATTTTACCTTGTTGTTCTTGGACTATCGTTGAATTTTTCTTTAATGACTTTCCAATTTTTGAAATTATAAATCCAGAAACGGGGATGAAAAAAAGAACGAAAATCGTTAATTTCAAACTTAAAAACAACATGGCTGCAAGGGTGAAAATAATAGTAAGTGGCTCTCTGACAACCATTTCTAAAATTGATAGATACGAATTACTAATTTCATTGACATCTGCAATTGTTTTGGAAATCACATCGCCTTTTGTGGTTTTTGAATAATATCCCAATGGCAAACTTGTTATTTTCTTGTAAATAGAAATTCGCATATCCATTAAAATTCCATTTCTCATAAAAGTGCTAAAATACATTGCCCAATAGTTGAATAAATTTTTTAGCATAAATATGAATATGATAATCAAAATCATAATCATCAGCACATAAAAACTGCCATTTTTGTTTATGGAATCGGTCAAATAATAATTAAGATAATTTTCGCTATAATTTTTTAAATGGCTTATTCCTTCATAAACTGGTTTTTGAAATATTTCTTTTTTATCGTTAAATATAACTTTCAAAACAGGAATTAACGCTATGAAAGAAAGCGTACTAAATAAGGCATACAAAACATTAAAAAATATGTTTAAATAAGCATATTTTTTATAAGGCAATATAAAAGGGAATATTTTCTTGAAATTATTCATTTAAGTCGATTTACGTTTAAGACCCGATAGAATTTTATAACTATCGGGTCTTTAAGAAAACATTATTTGAAATTTATTTAGCTCAACTGCATTGCCGCAATGATGTTTTTGATTTTGTCATTTAGCACAGTTTCCACATTTGTGAAATTTTCTACACTATCCAATTTAGTGTTTACACTGATGTAAAATTTAATTTTTGGTTCGGTTCCGCTTGGTCTGGCACAAATTTTAGAACCGTCTTCTGTATAATAAATCAAAACGTCAGCTTTAGGAATATTCATCGTTTCTTCTTCGCCTGTCAATAAGTTTTTAGCGATTGATGATTTATAATCTTCTAACATAATTACTCTTTGTCCGTTGATTTCTTTCACTGGATTATTACGCATTGTCACCATCATTTGGTTGATTTCGGCTAAACCATCCATTCCTTTTTTGGTCAGAGAAATTAAATGTTCTTTGTAGAAACCGTGTTCAACATATAATTGTTGTAAT
This sequence comes from Flavobacterium psychrophilum, assembly GCA_945866505.1. Taxonomy (GTDB): domain Bacteria; phylum Bacteroidota; class Bacteroidia; order Flavobacteriales; family Flavobacteriaceae; genus Flavobacterium; species Flavobacterium psychrophilum_H. The sequence goes on along the minus strand of CAMBHH010000016.1, from coordinate 2,041 downwards.
TCTTTGTAAATAGAACTTCCGTTGGCTTTGGCTTGAGCCGCTAGTTCGCAAATTAATAAAGTAGCTGCAACAGCATCTTTATCGCGAACAGCGTCACCTACCATAAATCCAAAGCTTTCTTCTCCACCACCAATGAATTCCAATTCTGGGAAATCCACAATCATTTTGGCAATCCATTTGAAACCGGTCAAACCTACTTTGCACTCTACACCGTAAGCTGTTGCCAATTCCATAATCATTGGAGTGGAAACAATTGTAGAACCTACAAATTGTTTTCCGTTGATTTTATCCGCTTTTTTCCATTCTTTCAATAGAAATGCTGTCATTAAAATCATCGTTTGGTTTCCATTCAACAAAGTCATTTGACCTTCGTTATTTCGGACGGCAACACCCAATCTGTCGCAATCTGGATCAGTTCCAACAACAATATCAGCGTTTGTTTTGTCTGCCAATGCCAATGCCATCGATAAAGCTTCTGGTTCTTCTGGATTTGGAGATTTTACGGTTGGAAAGTCGCCATTTGGCACTCTTTGTTCTTCAACGATATTCACATTCGGATAGCCAGCTTGCGCAAAAGTATCTGGAACCAACGTGATAGAAGTTCCGTGCAAAGAGGTAAATACAATATTCAAATTGTTTTTTGCTTCTTGCGATGTTCCAAAACTAGCATTTTCTATAGTCGATTTGATGAAAGCTTGGTCGATTTCAGAATCTATATATTGAATCAAATCTTCATTGGCGTCAAATTTGATTTGGTTGTAACTTAATTTTTCAATGGTGTTGATTATTTCCCCATCTTGCGGAGGTACAATTTGTCCGCCATCTTCCCAATATACTTTGTAGCCGTTGTATTCTGGTGGATTGTGTGATGCAGTCAATACAATTCCACATTGGCAACCCAAATATTTAAGTGCAAAAGACAATTCAGGAGTTGGTCGCAAATCCGAAAACAAGTAGACTTGAATGCCATTTGCAGAGAAAACATCGGCCACCACTTTCGCCAATGATTTACTATTATGACGACAGTCAAAAGCTATAACAGCTTTCAAAGGCTGGTTTGGAAAGGCAATTTTCAAATAATCCGAAAGGCCTTGGGTGCTTTTTCCAAGCGTATATTTATTGATTCGATTGTTTCCAACGCCCATAACTCCTCGCATTCCACCTGTTCCAAATTCCAGATTTTTATAAAAACTTTCTTCTAAATCTTTTGGCGAAGAAGTCATCATTTCGATTACGGCTTCTTGCGTAGTTTTGTCAAATGTTGGAGTAAGCCATTCGTTTACTGCCTCTAAAATGTTTGGTTTGATTTCCATTTTATTTGTTTTTTAAAATTTTAATTTTATTTTTTATACCCTATTTTATTTCTTTCTTCTTTATTTTTGGCAACGACATCTTTGTCAACCAGATAATTCAAGGCTTTGTAAATATCAGGGAATTGACTTTCTATTTCTACAATTCTATCTTTTAATTCATTATAAGTCAATGAAAATTGTCTAAAAGTTACAAATGCCCTAATAATTGAAATATTTACTTCTATTGCTTTTTCGCTATTTAGCACACTGGATACCATTGCAATTCCTTGTTCTGTAAAAGCAAAAGGCATATATCTCAAGCCTCCTCTATTTGAGGTCACAATTTGTGACCTCAAACTATTGAACTCAATTTCAGTAAGTTCAAACATAAAATCTTCGGGAAATCTATTTATATTACGTCTAACAGATTGCTTAAAAACCTTTGTTTCAACATTATACAATAAAGCCAAGTCAAAGTCAAGCATTACCTTACAGCCTCGAATCTCAAATATTTTATTTTGAATCACTTCTATTTCCATAGCTTTTTACTGTTTGAGGACGCAAATTTCGTCCTCAAGTTTTCTTGTTTTGAGGTCACAAATTGTGCTCTCAAAATTAATGGTATTATAATTTGTTCCCCATTAATTTATTTCCTTTGAAACTTTATAACGTTTCTCATTATTTTTGGTTCTCAAAATAATCTCACCCAGAAATCCTGCCAAAAATAATTGTGTTCCCAAAACCATTGT
>CAMBHH010000015.1 GCA_945866505.1 Flavobacterium psychrophilum | reverse complement strand
AAGTGACGAACAAATTGCAGAATTGCAAGTAATGAAAAAAGTTTTGTTAGACGAAAAAATGTAAATGGTAATTCATAAATGAGCTAACCGTAGCTATGTTTTAAAAGAATAAGGTTCCACTGAAACTGCATAGTGAAACCTTTTTTGTTTGGAAAATTACAGCTACAATATTCTTTAAAAGTATTTAAGAACTTTGCGATACCAAAATATAGCTGCTCAATAGTAGGATTATTGTCAGTATTATTTTCATCATTAATTGTTTATATAAATTGATTTCCAATTTTAGCAATTCAAAAACCATGTCTCTTTCAATTTATTTCATCAACATTTTTCCTAATCCCTTTTCTGCACTATACTTTTGCAAATAGCGAATAGTATCCATATAAAGCAGTTGATAGGTATCCCGATGACTTCTCAGCTTTATCTGTTCTATAGTATTTTCAAACAAAACTGGCATAGTTTCTTCCTCTATCACTGGTAATGCATCCATAAGCACTGGTTTATCTGTACCACCAAAAAATACTTCTGCTTTCTTCTTATCGTTGGATAGCACGACATAAGCAACAGCGGATGAATCGACAATTCCAGTTGCTAGATCGTATTTCAAGAAAGGAGTTCCATCTTCAAAAATCCTGATGCAAGAACCTTTCGCTTCAGACCAAGTATATCCAGCGGAACCAATACAGCCCCGCTTGTCTTTGTCTGCCCCAACTAATTGCTTTGTTGAATCAGGTTGTTTTTTATTGGGATTAGAGACGCTTTGGCAAGCAACCATACTAAAGATAAGTAGTAAAGAAATTATTTTCATCAAGACTTAGTATTTGTTTTATTTATATTGGTCCAGAACAATTATTGCTTTTTATAAATTGATTTTCCCTCTTTAATGGTTTCTACAACTTTAATATCTTTTAGAGTCATTGGATCGACTTTTAAAGGATTTTTATCCAATACAACAAAGTCCCCAAGTTTACCCACTTTGATCGATCCTTTTTTATCTTCTTCAAAAAATTGTTCAGCACCCCAAATCGTAATTGATTTTAAGGCTTGGTATGGCGTTAATCTTTCGTTTGGACCTATGATGGTACCGCTACGACTTACTCGGTTTACGGTTGTCCACATAATCATCATCAGATTGGGCATCGCTACTGGAGCATCTGTGTGACTGGTTACTCGAATTCCTTTTTTCAGTGCGGAGTTGATAGGACTAATTAGTTGTGCTTTGTCCGGTCCAATTATTTCTTTGTACCAATCGCCCCAATAAAAAGTGTGCATTGGAAAAAAAGAACCTACAATATCGTACTTTTTAATGCTATCTAACTGATCCATACGAATCAATTGACCGTGAATTAAAATGGTACGTCTGTCTTTATTACCATACTTAACGGAGGCTTTATTAATCGCTCTGAACAATTGGTCGGCAGCGGCATCGCCATTAGTATGCGCTTTTAATTGCCAGTTATTTTTAAAAGCATCCTCTACAATTTTTTGGACATCTTCATCTTTTGGAATGGCAGGATAGCCATTATATCCTTGCTTTTGACCATCAGGTGGAATTAAATAGGGTGTTGTTCTCCAAGCAGTTCTACCTTGTGGCGAACCATCTAATGTCAATTTTAATCCAGCAATTCTGTAATGATTTTTATACTCTTTGCTATACCATTCTGTTTTCATGTATTGTGGACAAGAATAATCAATCCAAGAATTTACATCTAAATACAATTTACCTCTAGTCGCATAATCAGCCATTGACTCATGATTTTTTGTAGCTCTGCCTTCGTTCGCAGTAGTATATCCGTAACTGGCTGCCATTTTTTGTCCAGCATCAAGATACCTATCGCTTAACTTTCTGTCAGGAGGCGCCACCATTTTCATCATGTGTGGAATGGCAGCCAATTCTTCTAACACTCCGTTAGGTTCCATACTTCCATTGACACGACGGATAACGCCACCTTCGGGTTGTTTTGTTGTTGCATTAATACCCAGAACTTCAAGGCCTTTTGTGTTTACACTACAAAAATGACCCGAAATATGGGTTGCCATAACCGGAATATCTTTAGATACTTTGTCTAAATCCTCTTTTGTGGGAAAACGGTTTTCTTTCAGCACGGCATCATCAAAACCAATTCCGATGATCCATCCTTGAGTTTTATCGGTACCATTTTTTTGATGCCATGATTTGAGTTCATTGACCACATCCTCTATCGAGTTGCAAGTGCCGTCGGGTGCAGCTAATAAATTGGCTGAAATGGCTTGGGAACCAAAAGCATAAAAATGGCAATGTCCATCAATGAAACCCGGAACCATTGTTTTTCCTTCCAAATCTTTCATCTCGGTTTTATCGCCGTGAAATTTCTCGGCTTCGGTTTTAGTTCCAACGAAAAGAATTTTACCCTCTTTGACGGCAACTGCTTCGGCATATTGGGCTTGTTCGCCTTCCATAGTTACTATGTCGCCACCAAAGTAAATGGCATCGGCTGGATTAGAAACTTCTTTTTTAGCACAGCTTATTATAGCTAGTAAAACGAATGTTGTAATAGTTTTTTTCATGATTAATTGCAGAATTAATTTCTATTTGGTTTTTAAAACTTCTAAATATCTGATTTCAATGCTTCTATTTTTTCTTTTACAATACCCACAACTGCTTTTTTGGCAAATGATAGGAACATTAAAGCAATTCCAGTAAGCAAAACTTGTAAGCCAAGCACTGTGCTGATACCAATAGCTCCCATTCCTATATTAAAAAACATCATCACTGCTGCCGCAGCCGATAACGAGCCCACTAAAATCATCAACCAACCAGAAGAACTTCGTGCTTTTAATAACCAACCCGATTGTATTAATTTCATTCCTGTAATCAGCATCCAAACACTAAAGACCAGCGTCAAGGTTTTCATAGTAACCAATACATGATTCAGCAATAATACCCCAAAAGCAGCAGTAAAAATGCTCCACAAGAGCGACATTTCCTCTCTTTCTAAAGTGTCGGTAAAGAACCATTTGATGATTCCAATTACTCCCGAAATCACCACCAATATGCCGAACCATAGTGAAAGTCCTGCCAGCACAGTAACCGGATTGTTAAAAATGTAAATACTTAGGATAATTAATAAAATTCCTTCTAGCAGGATCACCCACCATTTTCTAAATAATAATTTTAGCATACTATTTGGTTTTAAAGATTAAAAAAATTGTTCATTATGGATTATTAAAAATTCTATTTTTTCAAAACAAAGCTTTCAGCTAAATCCCCAGTAATAGGTTTTCCCTGCATATCCAGCTGAATCAATCGGTTCTCCCCTACTTTATATTGTGAAGGTCCTCCTTTACTCCCTTGTAACGTAATACTACTGCCGGTTTTATCCCAGACAAAATTGCCTGTTTCCTCAAAGACTTTTCCGTCGCCTTTGCCAAGGTATTTTGTTTTTAAGACATAAGTCAAATCTTGGTTCAAAACCAATTCGGTTTCAATGCCTTCGCAATTTGCACAAGGAGTTACACCTTTGTATGTGCCTTGCCAATCTAATGCATTTTGGGAATTGTGAGATTCAGTTGGTGTTTCAACAGGTACTTTCACAATAGTATCGGTTTTTATTTCTGCTTGCTTGATTTCCTTTTTACAAGAAAAAATGATTAATGAAGCACAGATAATGGTAATTATTTTATATTTCATTGCAATACAATTTATATGTTAGAACTTAGTAAACTGTTTATCAGTACAAAGTTTTTAAATAGTAACCCGTTGGATGTAATTCAAATTTCGTAAATTTTAAACATATAGAAACATAGATTTTATAGATTTTGAAAGGCGTTTCACTTTATTTGAGAAAAAGATAGTTGTGCTAACCAATATCTGACCGATAAGCAAAAGGAGGAGCAATTGGCCTATCTCACTCTTTTTTTTATGTTCCGAGGGTCATCGGAAATCTGTGTTTCTACTTTTGATTTCAAACAACGCTATAATTGCACGCAATGCATAATTACTTTCTAAATAATTCCAATAAAGCTGTAGTTCCCAATGTAGTTCCAAACGGAATGGCTTTCAAATCCACTTTGAAATCGCCATTGTGGTTGAAATAGGGAAACATTTTGCCTTCTTTTTGGGCTTTGGCTGTATCTTCGGCACTGGCTACGCCTACCAGAAAATAGTCATAAACGGTCTTTTTATTGTTGATTACTAAATGTTGAAAATCTTCAGATCCCATAACCGCTGGAAGACCTCTTATGTTTTTGCCGGGTCCCACTACTTTTTCAAGAACCGTATTTATTTTATTGACCATTGCTTTGTCATTCGTCAAAGGAGAAACTCTTCCTTTCATTTGAATCGTTGGATACAATGCTTTTGGCAACCCATTGGCAACGGCAATTCCTTTATTTATTCTTTCGATACGACTTAAGATGGAGTCTCTAACCGTATAATTAAAAAACCTAGTATTCAATTTTAAAGTAGCCGATGCCGGAATAACATTGTTATCAATTCCCGCTTGCACAGCACCAACGGTCACCACTGCTGGGGCTTGTGGATCATTATTTCTACTAATGACGGTTTGGTATTGTAAAATCGCATTGGCAGCCATCACAATAGGGTCAATGGCTTCGTGTGGTGAAGAACCGTGACCTCCTTTTCCAAAAAAAGTAACGTCAAATTGGTCGGCTCCAGCCATACGAGGACCTGCTTCATTCATATAGTAGCCTGTTGGCAAAGGCGCGGTGTGCATTCCCAATAAATAATCAGGTTCTGGCACCCCTTTTTTATACATTTCGGCTTCCATTGCCGCTGCTCCTCCTCCTGGCTCTTCAGCTGGCTGCCCAATCATAATTAAAGTACCTTTCCATTGGTTTTTTAAGGCCACCATATTTTTGGCGATTCCTAGCATCCAAGTGGTGTGCGCATCGTGACCGCAGGCATGCATCACGGGAACTTCGGTTCCATCGGCTTTTTTGGCTGTTTTCTTGCTAGCATATGGTAATCCTGTAGTTTCTACCACCGAATTGCAATCCATATCAGCACGATACATCACAATAGGTCCATCGCCATTTTTTAAAATCCCAACAACTCCAGTAACACCTATTCCGGTCATTACAGTGTAACCCAAAGATTTCAATTCTTTGGCTACAATGGCTGCTGTTCGGGTCTCCATAAAACCCAATTCAGGATTTTCGTGAATATCCTTGAAGATATTTACTAATCGATCATTATCGGCATTCGAGAGTTCTTTTATTTTGGTAAAATCTATGGGAGATTGAGCAAAAATAGTTCCAAAAGCAAAAAGCATTGTGAAAAACAAAATTGTTCGTATTTTATTCATTTTGTATGTGGTTTACACTAATTTTATTTCTTCTCGAAACGCATGATCGCAATATCGCCCATCAAAAAATTCAAAGTTTTTCCTTCGTCAGTAATCGAATAAGAATCTACTTTTTCTAATGTTTTCATATACACATTTTCGCCTTCTCCGGGGCAAGCCATCCTAGTCATTCCCATTTTAGAATCTTTAAAATTAATCTTATTTCCTTCCACTTGAAGCGCTCCAAAATACTGATTACAGCTATTGTTTCCCGCAACTTTTTTCTCTTTCAAATCAAAAATGATAGTTGGTTTTTTGTTAGGATACAATCCGTCAAAGGCAATTCTAGGTCCTGTAATATAATTTAGTTGCCAAGTTCCTTCGAGTGAAGTAGTTGTTTTCATTGTGGATTGAGCTGGTTTACAAGCGATAAAAGTTAAGCATGAAACAGTTAAAACTAAAATTATTTTTTTCATAATGCAACAAGTTTAAAAATGTATTACAATTCTAAGAAAAAAAAGGATTAAATGAACAGAAAAGATAAATTAATTAATTCTTGACCATTGATAATTGGTTCAACTAATGTCGCCAAATTGAGTTTTTAATAGAAATTCCAAGAATATTAATTTGAATTCACTTTTTTATTACATTCGCTTTAGAAATTTAAAATAGGCATTATGAAAAAATTGTTCTTTGTTGTAGTATTTGTTTTTATCGCTGTAGTTGCAGTAAATGCACAAGATTCCATAAAATATCGCAATCCGCTTACTGAGGTACGATTCAATTTTTTTAAACATTCTGTGACATTATTTAATGAATATTTAGATACTGATGGCGGTTCGTTCAACACTACTAACTTGAGAGTACTGTATCCTATAGGTCAAAAAACTTGGCTTTTACGGGTTGATGTTCCGTTAATTTCTGCCAACACGACTGCTATAAACAAAAGCGGTTTGGGGGATATCGCGGTTGCAGCTTCCTATATTACTTATGTAAAAAACAAAACGGGAATAGCTATTCGAGCAAAAATCACCTCGAATTCTGCCATTGATTCTAATTTTGGATCGGGTAAATGGGTCTTTACTCCTACTCTTATTATGGGTAATTATTTAGGAAACCACAAAAAATATTTATGGATGACTTCTTTAGAAAACCAAATGAGTTTTGCTGGTGATAGCAATAGAAATAAAGTAAATACTAGTGTTTTTGAAAATACTTTACTCTATTTTTTGGGCAAAAATTGGTTTGGTGTGAATACTGCCTTACGATACAATCATACAATCGAAGGATTTCAAAACACGGCTTTTATTGAATATGGACGAAAATTCACCGATAACGATATGTTTTACATTCATCCAAGTGTTGGCTATGGTGGTGCCAAAGCCTACAATTATGGAATTGAATTAGGAGTAGTAATTTTGTATTAGATTCATTTACAAAGTACAGCCATAAATGTTGTGAAGTTTTTTTACCACATAGATTTTAGGACAGAAACATAGATTTTTTTTTAATGAAAGAACGCTTCGCTTTTGCGTAGGCTTCATAGTTACTAAATGCAAAAAAAAATATTTAAACCTTTCTCCTTTTTTTCTAATTTTGACCAGCTGCCACTTGGTTTTAAAATAATTTAACTTTTATACCAAAGCTAGTAGATCATTTAAAAAAAATCCCCTGCAATCAAATACAACGCTCTAAATAGAGACCTAATGCTTAAATGAAAATCCACTGTCGTTCTAGTGGTTATAATCTAAAAAAAAAGCGCAATGAACCAAATCATTGCGCTTTCCTATTTTATTAAAATGGTATTTATTTTTTCAAAGCTTCAAGTTCACCAATAAACGGAATTGAATCTTGAATTTCGCTTTGTACACTAGTTTGCATATAACTCTCAAACTGAATTATTTTTGCTGCGGCAACAGCACCAACAACTTTTTTATATTTACCATAATATTTTGTAAATAATTTTTGATAATCCATATTGTTTTTTAGACTGGCTTTTGCAATGTTATCGGCACTTGCATCCGTTAGTGTATCATAATTTGTCGCATAATCTTTAATAACGGCCACTTTAGCTTGACCAAGAACTTTGCGTTCCGCTTCAAAATCATCATAAATTTTCCAAAATGCAGCTCCTTGTGCAGCTGGTATTGCCATATAAGCAACAGCCAATTCTTTCTTTGATTTTCCGTAAATACCTTGAATAAAATCAAGATCTTCTTTTTCGGTAGTTTGAGCAAAAACTCCCATCGATAGTGTAACGAATAACGTTAAAAATACTTTTTTCATAAGTGTTAATTTTTTATTGATTTTTTTGTTAATAGTTTTCAAAAATAAATATTTTTTTAATACCAAAATTAGTTTCACAAATTATTTACAGTTTAACATAAAGCTATGCTGAAATCAGATCGTTTGCAACTAACACAATAGCAACCCGCTTTCGCCTGATATAGTATAGTTTCTTAAAGCCAAATCCGTCTATTTCTAAAACTTTTACTATTGGATAATGCTTAAACCATTGCAATCTATAAGAAAACTTAGAAAATTTGAGGTGATTATTGATGCAAAATTTTGTGGCAATTTTTTTGAACTGAAAATTTTGCCACAGATGTTGTGGCAATTTTTTTAAACCGAAAATTTTGCCACAAGTTTTGTAAAAGTTTTTGTGACAAAATTTTAGAAATGAATTTTTTGTCACAGATTTTGTGACAAAATTTTCAATATCATTTTTTTGTCACAAAGAATTTCTTTTTTTTGATAGAAGTGAAATGGAAAATTCAACCCCACTAGTGCTTTAGTCTTAGAAAATAAAAAACGAGTGCCATATAGAACTCTTTGACAATCTTAGGAATAATTTTATATATTTGGGGAAGAAAACTCAGGTTTGTCAGACAAAGCCACCTAATACTAGGTGAATAAGTCGGACTTTGTCCGACATACATACTAGTTAACCAACATTTTGCCTGAAAAAAGAACAAAATATGAATATATTAACATTTTCTAGTTTTCTAATTATTGTAATTTTACTAATATGGTATTTTAGTTCAGACACTTCAAAAAATGGAGTAAAATTACTTGTAATATTTGGGATTGGAACTGGAGTTTTTGCACTTGGATTAAATTATATTTCAAATTCTTGTTTTGGTGCTTCAACACCAATAGAAATTAAAACCAAAAATTTAACAGCTCAGAAATTAAAAATATACGCAATAGCATTTTGGGGAAATAATTGGAATGGAAATGGAAGCTTTGTCAATTACAATAAAGAAATAGAACCAAATGAAACTTCTGAATTTTGTATTGAAAATGACTCAAGAGATTTTTGGTTAGTTGCAAAAAATAGAAATAATGAAATTTTATATCTTAATGAAATAAAGACCAACGAAAATAGTTTTAATTTTGAAATAATAAAAAATCAAAATATTGACCCAAATAAAATTCAAATAGCGGAGGAACTAACATTCAAAACTGACAAAATCGAAACTTTTGAGAAATATTTAGTATGGACAAATATTATTTTAATTGTTTTTTTAATTACAAGTTTGATAAAAAATAAAAACGTTGGTTAACAGCCAGGGGTTCGCTGCGGTTGAAAGCCGAACAATGAACATAGCTCCCACAAATCATTTCGTCTTAAATAGTGCCGCTTCTTAAAATTATACAGCTTTATTTTTAAAAACTAAAAAAGGTTTGACCGATAGAAATCTTTGATAATCTTAGGAATAATTTTATATATTTGGGGAAGAAAAACTGAGGTTTGTCAGACAAAGCTAGCAAATATTGGGTGGATAAGTCGGACTTTGTGAGACCTATTTACAATTTAGGCGTAATTACACATAACAATAGAAAATCCGACCTATAAACAAACATTTAGACGTTAAGAAAATAAAAATGAAACCAATGACCATAATTTTAATCGGAGCATTAATCGCTATCTTAGGAGGAGTTATTGGAGCAATTGGCACTTGGAAACAAAACAAAAGTTCTTCAGAAAAATCTTCGCGAATTGAAACTGGTGTTAATAAAGGAGTTTCAATTGGAGAAACTACAAAAAGTGAAGTATTAATTCTAAGAAAAGAAAATCAAGATTTAATAGCTCAATCTATAGAACTTAATAAAAAGAATGATTTCCAAATAAAGACAATTGATGCTTTGAGAAAAGAAAACATAGATCTTTACACAAAGCTAGCGAGTTCCTCACTCAATATTTATAATAATTTAACAGGTGGAGACAGTTACTGTTATTGTTTTTTCCTTATATCAACTTACTACAAATCAAAAGATACAGGAAACTTACTTTTTAAGTTAGGAGATAAAAATAAAAATCCTTTGAAGAATGTTCAAGCGAGACTTTTTGACCTCAATACATATGATGAAGAAAATCCACCAACTCAAGACGCCCTTTTACAAAATTTAATTAATATTCCTAGTATTGAAACTGATGGAAGCGTTCAAATACCAACAAAATTCCATTTAGATAAGCAAAAAGGAGTCAACTTAAATATTTTTTATTCAGCAAATAATGGCTTTTTCACCCAACTGCTTCGTATGAGGTTTGTCGATAATGAATGGACTTCTGCTACAATGGTAATACGAAATGAGGACACAATATACAAAAAGATTGACAAAAATTATCCTGAAAAAAATTCTAGTAAAATATTTAAGTAACTACGCTTAACAGCCAAAGGTTCGTTGCGGCTGCAAGCCAAACAATGCAGCTAGTTCAATCACAAATCCTTTAGTGTAATGTAATGCAATTTCTTAAACCCAAATCAGTAAAGTAAGTTGCAATGGTTTTGGCAAAAGTTTGCTTAGTTTACTTTTTGTAGAAAAACGTGGATAAAAAACATCTTAATTATTTATTGAAAAACTTCGCAATTCTCCCCATCAAAACTGGCGAAAACCATACTAGGATGCGAATCTTGATGAAATACATTTCCTTTATGGTCTATTGCAATCGCTCCTGCAAAACCATCGTAAGGTTTTAGTTCGCTGAACGTTTTGGTAAAAGCCTCTTGAAGTGAAAAGCCATCGGTAACGCGAGTGACAATTTTTACAGCAGTTGCGTTGCTAACAATATCTTCGCCAACACCAGTCAAACTAACGCCACAAAATGCGTTGGCATAATTCCCGGCAACCGTTGCAGAATCTGAAATTCGTCCGGGAATTTCAAAACCTTTTCCGCCTGTTGAAGTGGCAACTGCTAGTTTTCCATTGATATCCAAAGCGACACAACCTACGGTCCCCGTTCCCGATTCTTTGCGTTTTGCCTCATATTCAGCTCGGCGTTGTGGAATTTCAGTCGAGAATTTTTCGAAACCTTTTTGTCTGGCAAATTGAGTAGCACCACCTCCGCCAAGAATTCTATCGTCATACTGCAACAAAACGTCGGCGACTTGAATAGGGTTTTTTACTTCTTCAATATTGATAACGCCACTCATTTTTTGGGTCGAACCATCCATCAAAGCGGCACTCATTCGGATCTTTCCATCACTTTGAATTTGGGAACCCAAGCCCGCGTTAAACAATTCATCATCCTCTAGAAGTGACACAGCATAAACCACTGTTTCTAAGGCAGAATGTGTTTTCAAAAACGTGTAAGAATCTTTTACAATTCTTTCTAAAGCCTGTTGCTTTGCTACTTTGGTTTCGTGATTGGTTGATGATTCCGAGAAAAAACCACCGTGGATTATTATTTTCATAGATTGCAGGTTGCAGGTTGCAGGTTGCAGGTTGCAGGTTGCAGGTTGCCGATGGGAACTGCCATCTGAAAACTGAAAACTGCTAACTGATTTAAACGTATTGCGAAGAATGAATGTGCATTTTGAAAGTGTCCAAATTGAAAGTATCAAACTTGCTCATCACATGGGTTACAAGATGATTGATGGATATGGGTTGCCCCAACTCAATTTGGGTTAAATTGGTGTCTTTTATTTCCCGACCATCCACCAGAATCACCAGTCCAGAACCGAGGGCTTCCATTTGTCTTCCTTTAGTAATAAGCAAACCGGTATCTTCACCGAGTCCGATTCCTAGGACTTTGGGATTTCCAACAACCGCTTGGAATAATCTTCCGATTCTGCCTCGTTGCACAAAATGGGTGTCAATAACCACATCGTCTATCAAACCTAAACCGCTGGTAATTTTTACTTCGCCTTTGAGTAATGCTTCCGAGCTGCTTCCCTGATAAATCATATTATTGGAAGCTGCTGCGGCTCCGGCCGACGTTCCTGCGTATATAAAATCTTCATTTCTGTATTTTTCCACAAGAATGTCGTGAAATGGGGTACCACCAAGAATAGAAGTCAATCGCAATTGATCGCCGCCTGTAAACATAACGACATCAGCAGCTTTTAATCTTTCTAGAGTTTCAGGATCATTCGCCTGTTCCCGCCTTACAATATCCAAAACATCGACATTATTTGCACCCAAATAACTTAACGCTTTGACGTATTCAGGGCCAATTTCTTTTGGAATTTTTGACGCGGTCGTCACTACTTCAATTCGAGATAGTTCTTTGAATTTTGACTCGTCAATAATCCTTTTTAAAATTCCAGTTTCAAAAAAATTTAAATTCTTTGCAGCACTTTTATCGAAATCAGTTTCTGTAAAACTTCCTTTGTCTACCGCACCGCCTATTATTATTAGTTTTCCAAGTATGTTCATTTGGTAAAAATAACCAAAAACATAAAGTGAGCAATTGATGTGTTGTTTTTTTTTGAAAAATTTTTAACCAATCAAAGTTGTTAAATTTAAATTAGATAAATTTTGATAAAAAACTTTAAAAAATCTAATTTAGTTAATTTATATTCATTAAATTTCAGAAATGATATTTCAAATGTGTTAAAATTTTAAAAACGAATATATAATTCTCATTATAATCAATTAATTATAAGCAATCTAGACTTTCTATTTTATAAAATAATCATAAGGAAAATGCAATTCAATCATCTCTGACGGTATATGCGACCCGAGCAGAGCGAATAGGTGAAGCAATTACAAATGACCAATAAAAATCAATAAATATCGACCTATGAAATCGCCACTAATTACAATTTTGTTGCAGACAAATACCAATAAATAATAAAGGCGATACCATATGTGACCGCAAAAAAATTAAAAATTACAAATATGAAAATATTAAAAATTCAAGCGCTTCGTGGCCCCAATATATGGAGCATCAAAAGAAAAAAATTAATCCAAATGCGTTTGGATTTAGAAGAAATGGAACAATCGCCCACGAATAAAATTGATGGATTCAAAGAACGATTAGAAACTATGTTTCCCACTATGATTGAGCATCGCTGCTCCGAAGGTTGTCGAGGCGGATTTTTTATGCGCTTGGAAAAAGGAACCTGGATGGGTCATGTTATTGAACATATTGCACTTGAAATCCAAACATTGGCAGGAATGGATACGGGTTTTGGAAGAACAAGAGAAACCAAAACTGAGGGAATCTACAATGTGGTTTTTAGTTATACTGAAGAAAATGTCGGTCTTTTTGCCGCCGAAAGTGCAGTTGCCATCGCCGAAGCATTAATAAAAGGAGTTCCTTATGATTTGGATAGCGATTTGCAAAAAATGCGTGAAATCCGAGAACGCGTTCGCCTTGGACCAAGCACTGGAAGCATCGTAGAAGAAGCTGTAAACCGAGATATTCCTTGGATTCGTTTGGGAACAAATTCCTTAGTGCAACTGGGTTACGGCGTAAATCAAATGCGTTTTCAAGCCACTATAACTTGCAAAACCAGCAGCATTGCCGTGGATATGGCGTGCAACAAAGAACTTACTAAGAAAATGCTTGATATGGCATCGATTCCTGTTGCCAGCGGAGATATTTGTGTTGACGAAGAGGATTTAGAAGCCACCATAAAAAAAATTGGCTACCCGATTGTCTTGAAACCATTGGATGGCAATCACGGAAAAGGAGCTTCCATTAATGTAACCAATTGGGAAGATGCTGTTTCTGGTTTGGCTTACGCCAAAAAATACAGCCATCGGATTATCGTAGAGAAATTCATTACCGGTTTCGATTTTAGAGTTTTAGTCATTGATAATAAATTGGTTGCGGCTGCAAAAAGAGTTCCAGCTCATGTTATCGGTAACAACGAAAATACGATTCAAGAATTGATCGACCAAACCAATCTTGATCCACGACGTGGTTATGGTCACGAAAATGTATTGACTCAAATAGATGTCGATCGCGATACTGAAGATTTATTAGAAAAACTAAATTACACTTTGGAAACCATTCCGAAAAATGATGAAATTGTTTATCTCAAATCAACTGCCAATTTAAGTACCGGTGGCACTTCTGTGGACGTCACCGATATGATGCACCCAGAAAACATTTTTCTTGCAGAAAGAATCTCGAGAGTCATCGGATTAGATATTTGTGGTGTGGATATCATGGCCGAAAATTTGACGCAACCGCTGAAAGAAAATGGAGGCGTCATTCTTGAAGTCAATGCAGCTCCTGGTTTCAGGATGCACCTTGCTCCTTCTGAAGGATTGCCAAGAAATGTTGCCGCACCCGTTATTGATATGCTTTATCCTCCGGGAAAAACCTGTCGCATTCCAATTATTGCAGTTACGGGAACCAATGGTAAAACAACCACTACCCGACTTTTGGCGCATATTGTAAAAAATAATGGTTATAAAGTCGGTTTCACTACATCAGATGGGATTTACATCCAAAATCATATGATGGAAAAAGGCGACACTACTGGTCCAATAAGTGCGGAATATATTTTGAGAGATCCAACAGTTGAATTTGCCGTTTTAGAAACAGCTCGTGGCGGGATTCTTCGCTCCGGTTTGGGCTTCAGCCGTTGTGATATTGGGATAATTACCAACATCCAAGAAGACCATTTGGGAATAAGTGATATTCACACTCTTCAAGATTTAGCCCGAGTAAAAAGTACCGTGGTGAAAAGCGTCAAGAAAGAAGGTTGGGCTATCTTGAATGCTGAAGACGAACAATGTATAAAAATTGGAGCTGAACTTGATTGTAATGTGGCCTACTTTAGTATGACGGAAGAAAATCCGTTAATCAAAAAATTATGTGCCGAAGGTAAAATCGTTGCTGTTTATGAAAACGGATTCATTACCATCAAAAAAGGGGAATGGAAAATCAGAATAGAACGCGCCACACACGTCCCTTTGACTCTGGGCGGTAAAGCAAAATTTATGATTGCCAATGTGCTTGCCGCTACCTTAGCGAGTTATTTATGGGGTTTCAAAACCGAAGATATTAGCCTGTCCTTGCAAACTTTTATTCCGAGTGCTGCTCAAACTCCGGGGCGAATGAACATTTTTGAGTTTAAAAAATTCAAAGTATTAATTGATTTCGCACACAATGCTTCAGGATATAGAGGAGTTGAAGAGTTTTTACAAAGTGTAAAAGCAACAAAAAAAATTGGAATTATTTCGGGCGTTGGCGATCGTCGTGATGAAGACATCAAGGAATGTGCAAGTATAGCTGCCAGAATGTTTGACCACATTATCATTCGTCAGGAAAAATACCTTCGTGGTAGAACAGAAGAGGAAATCATTGCATTAATAATGGAAGGGATTAAAAATTCAGGAAAAAGCATTACTTATGAAATTATTCCAAAAGAAACAGAAGCCATCAGACACGCCATTGCTAGTGCTGAAGAAGGAAGTTTCATCACCGCTTTAAGCGATGTGGTGACTAATGCTGTAGAAATTGTTCAAGAATATTTGGACAAAGAAAATGAATCTGGAAATAATTAAAAACCAAAACTAAATATATAAATCCCAAATTCCAATAGGTTTTTGGGGTTTTTATACATTATGAAACATATGAAACAACTGCAATCCATTTTGGACCAACTGGAATCGCACATTCCCCATTTTGAAAAAACAAATCCTGTAGTTTCTCAATCTACTATCGGCTGGCAAATTGACCACAGTTTATTGGTGTTCAATAGTGTTTTTAACCAACTTAAAGATTCAAATCCAGCGTCTTATAAATGGAGATTCAATTGGATAAGATTCTATATTCAAGTCACGAATAAAATTCCGAGAGGAAAAGTCAGAGCACCAAAATTAGTAAATCCAGTAGCTATTGCAACGTTAGAAGAATTACAAATCAAACTCGAGCTTGCTAGAAAAAACATCACTGACATTTCAACAATTCCTGCCAATAGTTATTTTACGCATCCATTTTTTGGTGATTTGAAATTAAAGTCTGCAATATGGTTTTTGAAATTGCATACCAAACATCATTTGAAGATAATCAAGGATATATAAAGCGATGACCGAGGGAAAATTAAGTCTTCTGCTTTTTCTTTCTAGCTGCTGGAAACAGTACATTATTCAAAATCAATCGATATCCTGGAGAATTGGGGTGCAAATCGAGTACTGTAACTGGATCGCCTACTCTATGCTGATAATCTTCTGGATCGTGACCACCATAAAAAGTAAACATGCCTTTTCCTTTTTCGCCGTGAATATAACGTGCCTCGCCATTGAGTTCACAGGTTCCCATTATCAGTATATTCGATTTAATAAGTGTAGGATCAAAAGCGGTGGTTTGTCCCATAAATCCTTTTACTAGTTGCGTGTGATTTTGGCACAACATACTTGGAATTGGATCCCATTTTGCCGAAAATTCCATTAAAGTAAAATAATCTTTTTCCATTGGAAGCGATGCTCTTTTTTCGGTCATATCAATATTCGAAAATTCATAATGTTCTGGTTTTCGATCTAAAATAAAATCCTTGAATGCAAAAGTATTGGCATAATTTATTTTGGACTGGTAATTGGATTCGCTTGCATCACCATCAAACATTGATTCACAAATATCAACTCCCTCGGCTGATAAAGCAATATCAAAACTATCCGTCGCAGAACACATGGCAAACATAAATCCGCCACCAATAACAAAATCACGTATTTTTTTAGCTACTGCCCCTTTTTCTTCCGACACTTTATTGTAACCCAATTTGGTTGCCAAAATTTCGGAATCTTTTTTTTGTTCGATATACCAAGGTGAATTCCTATTCGAACCAAAAAATTTTCCATATTGTCCACTAAAGTCCTCGTGATGCAAATGCAACCAATCGTAAAGTACAAGTTGGTCACTTAAAACTTCCTCGTCATAAATGGGTGTAAACGGAATTTCAGCATAGGTCAAAACTAGCGTAACTGCATCGTCCCAAGGCTGTTTACCTTTCGGGGTATAAACCGCAACTTTAGGTGCTTTTTCGAGCACAACTGCTTCCATATTTTGCGAGGGACTCGCTATTTCAGCTAAAATTTGATCCGTTTCAGCATCGCTCAATACCTCAAAACTTACGCCTCGGATTTGACATTCTTTACGGATTTCAGGAGCGTCAGCTAACAAAAAAGAGCCGCCTCGGTAATTGAGTAACCAGCTGGCTTTGTATTTTTTATCAATACACCAATAGGTTATTCCGTAGGCTTTCAAATGATTTTGTTGTATGGTTTCATCCATTGGCAACAAAATAAACGAAGCTTTTGCTGAAAAAGAAACTAGGATTAAAACAAAGAAATACTTTTTGAAAGTCATTTTTAGAATTTTAAATATCAAATATACTATGCTGAACTCGATAAATAGTATAAAATTTTAAACCACATAGAAAAATATTTTTTAAATGACTAAAAGGCGCTTTGCTTAACATAGATTGGGTAGTTATGAGTAAATAAAATGCCTTTATAAACCTTTTAAATTATCTATTTTGAAAATCTTTGTGGTTAAAAATTACTAATCTCAGAATACTATTTCTAATTTGACTAAAGGAATAAAAAAAAATCGCTTGTTCAGCGAATTTTTAATTTATTTCTAAAAAGGCATATCATCATCGTCTTCTTCGTTCAAATTACTACCAAAAGCTTCGTTGGGAGAAGGAAGGTTTTTGGTTTGGAACGGGTTATCATCGTGATTCATTTTGGAAGGTAAATCATCAAAATTTCCGCCATACTCTTCAATATTATCAAACTTACCGAGGTGTCCAATAAACTTCAAACGAACGTTTTCAAGAGAACCGTTACGGTGTTTGGCAATAATAAATTCTGCTTGCCCAGCCGATGGCGTTTGCTCATCATCGTCCCATTCGTCTATTTTATAATATTCTGGTCGGTAAATAAATGATACAATATCGGCATCTTGCTCAATCGCACCCGATTCACGAAGGTCAGAAAGTAAAGGTCTTTTGCTCGAGCCACGTGTTTCTACAGCACGAGATAATTGAGATAAAGCAATTACGGGAATATTCAATTCTTTTGCCAATGCTTTTAGGTTTCGGGAAATGGTTGAGATTTCTTGCTCTCTATTCCCACCGCCTTTACCGTTTCCGCCAGCAGTCATCAATTGCAAATAATCAACAATGATAATTTTAATTCCGTGCTGTGAAGCCAAACGTCTGGCTTTTGCCCTTAAATCGAAAATAGAAAGCGAAGGAGAATCGTCAATATAAAGTGGTGCTTTTTCTAAATCTCGTACTTTCACACTCAATTGTTCCCATTCAAATTTTTCTAATTTTCCAGTTCTTAATTTTTCAGAAGACAAACCCGTTTCCGAAGATATCAACCTTGTAATCAATTGTACTGAAGACATCTCTAAAGAAAAAAGCGCTACTGGATGTCCAGAATCGATTGCAATATTCCGCGCCATCGAAAGTACGAAAGCAGTTTTTCCCATACCAGGACGAGCCGCAATAATAATCAAATCACTAGGTTGCCAGCCTGATGTAATGGCGTCTAGTTTGGTAAAACCTGTTTCAACACCACTCAATCCTTTTTGGTTTGCTATTTCTTCAATTCTTTTTTTCGCTTGTAAAACTAAACTCTGCGCGGTCTCCGAACTTCGTTTTATATTCCCTTGAGTAACTTCATAAAGTCTTGATTCAGCTTTGTCCAATAAATCAAAAACATCTGTAGTTTCATCATAGGATTCTTCGATAATATCCGAAGAAATACGTATTAAGCTGCGCTGAATAAATTTTTGAAGAATAATTCGCGAGTGAAATTCAATGTGAGCAGAGGAAGATATTTTTTGTGTAAGCTGAATCAGATACAAATCACCTCCAGCCAAGTCTAATCTTGCATTTTTTCGCAACTGAGCCGAAACTGTTAATAAGTCAATAGGCTGTGTATCTGTAAACAATTGAACGATAGCCTCGAAAATAAATTTATGCCCTTCTTTGTAAAAAGCATCTGGTTGTAAAATGTCAATTACTTCATCGACCCCTTTTTTGTCAATCATCATTGCACCAAGTACAGCCTCTTCTAGGTCTATAACCTGTGGTGGCAACTTCCCTTTTTCAAGGTTGATGATTGTTGATTTATCTATCCGAATTGGGTTTATACTTTTAACATTTTCCATGGGGCGAAAGTAAACAAAATTAAAAAAACATCACTAGGGAGTTATTACAAATAATTGTTAATAAACAATCTTTTTTTGTTAATAAGTCAAAAAAAATCCGAAACCATAAGGCTTCGGATTTAAAATAAAATTGTAAGTTTTTATTCCTTGAATTCGCCCATTTTACTGTATTTATCCATCCTTTGAGCGACTAACTCTTGTGTTGATAAGTCTTTCAATTCATTGAATCCTTTCATAATATATTGCTCCACAGTTTTGAAAGCAGTATCTCTATCAAAGTGCGCTCCTCCTAGTGGTTCAGGGATAATATCATCGACTAATTTTTGTTTTTTCATATCTGCAGAAGTTAGCTTCAATGCTTCGGCGGCTTGTTCTTTGTAATCCCAACTTTTCCATAAAATAGACGAACAAGATTCAGGAGAAATAACAGAATACCAAGTGTTTTCCATCATATAGACGCGATCTCCCACACCTATTCCTAGTGCTCCACCAGATGCACCTTCGCCCACAATAACTACAATAATAGGCACTTTAAGCCGAATCATTTCAAATATATTTCTAGCAATAGCTTCGCCTTGTCCACGTTCTTCAGCTTCAACACCAGGAAAAGCTCCAGGAGTATCAATGAAAGATACCACTGGAATTCCAAATTTCTCCGCCATTTTCATCAATCGCAACGCTTTTCGATACCCTTCTGGATTAGCCATTCCGAAATTTCTATATTGACGTGTTTTGGTATTAAACCCTTTTTGTTGACCAATAATCATGAAGGATTGTCCTCCAATTTTTCCCAAACCGCCAATCATTGCCTTATCATCTTTAAACCCTCTATCACCGTGAAGTTCTAGGAAAGTATCGCCACAAAGCGCTTTTACATGGTCTAAAGTGTAGGGTCTGTTAGGGTGTCTTGATAATTGTACTCTTTGCCAAGCCGTAAGATTCTTATAAATTTTTCGCTTGGTAACTTCTAGTTTTTTGTTGATTTGTTTGCACGTATTAGTCACGTCAACTGCTGATTCTTGTCCAATAATTAGACATTTATCTAACTGATCTTCAAGCTCTTTTATTGGAAGTTCAAAATCTAAATATTCCATAAGTTGTATTCGTTTATGTTTTGATTCGAACTGCAAATATAAAATTTATAATTTTCAAAAACGTATAATTCGCATCTAAATACTAACCATTTGACCGTTAAACTGCTTTAAAAAAATTATTTTTTATTCGAAAGATAGTGCTTGAATACTCCATTTAGGACAACTGTAATTACTATTAGCACCGCTCCAATATAAAACTCGACACTCATTTTTTCTTTTTCTCCAATGATAAAATAAGCCAAGATGATACCATATACCGGTTCTAAACTAGTAGTAAGCATTACTGTATATGGCGAAATTATTCGCATCACTTTTACCGAGGCTGTAAAAGCATAAGCAGTACAAATTGATGATAAAATAAGAAGATAAACCCAATCACTGGTTGTCAAAATAAAGAAATCGGTATTGAATTTATTAGTAAATAAGAAATAGATAGATATAAAAAATACTCCTGCAAGAAATTCATAAAAGGTAATAACAGTGGGTTCATGTTTTTCGATTAGCTTTCCATTCATTAAGGTAAATAATACGCCAATAATTATGGAAGTCAAGGCATATAGTATTCCTGCAAAATAATTGATTTCGACCTGCAAAATCATTGTCAGTGCAGCAATAATAACGAGTCCAAAAAACACTTCATACCAAAGCACTTTTCGTCCATAAAAAATAGGTTCTAAAATAGAAGCCAAAAAGGCACCTAACGAAAAAACCGCTAAAGTGATGGATACATTGGAAACATGAATAGCCTGGAAAAAGAAGATCCAATGCAACGCTATCAGTACTCCGACAAAAATTAATTTGAAAAATTCTTTTACCGGAATTCGAAAAGATTCCTTTTTGAAAAGAATAAATAGAAATAAAAAAACCGCTGCAAAAAGCATTCGATACCAAACCAATGCATCGGCTTGGATGGTAATCAAAGCCCCTAAGATGGCTGTAAAACCCCAAATAAATACAATTAAATGAAGGTTTAAATAACTTTTTAAATTACCTTTTTGCATTTCGTAATAAGAAAATGGCCAAAATTCCGAAAACTATATTCGGAAACCAAACCGCTAATAAAGGAGGAAAACTAGATTTTTCAGCCAATGTTCCGAAAATTTTATCAAAAAACACAAACGAAAACGCCACAGCAATTCCGATAGCTAAACTCAGTCCCATTCCACCTCTGCGCTTCATTGATGAAACAGCAACCGCAATAATAGTAAGAATAAATGCCGAAACCGGAATACTGTATTTCTTGTACAATACAACTAAATACACATTGATAGTAGAGGAACCTCGCTTTTTTTCTTTCTCAATAAATTCGTTTAATTTTGCAAGATTTAGGGTTTCAGCAATATAAATTACAGGTGTGATATCTTCTAAATCAAAATTAAATTTTGCGTCTTTTTCGTCGGCTTTCTCTAATTTGTCATCTAGTCCTCCAACGGTTCTTTTAACATAATCAAACAGCGTATAATTTTTGGTTTTAGGATTCCACTGGATCCTTGAAGCTGAAATTTTAAAAGCTAATTTATCTTTAGTAAATTTTTCGTAAGTGAAATTATAAGCGGTTTTTGATGTAACATCAAAACTATTGACATAAATATATTCGTCATTACTAATTTGGCGAAATATATCAGTACTGTTCCCACTAGTCACTTTTTGCCCATTCCCCACTAAATACCTATACCTAAAATCATTAAATCCTTGATTAGCTTTAGGTACAATAAAAAATCCCATAAGCAAAATCAAGAAAGAAACAATAGAAGCCCCTATTAAAAAAGGTCTCAAAAACCTAGTAAATGAAATTCCTGAACTTAAAATAGCAATAATTTCGGTGTCATTAGCTAATTTTGATGTAAACCAAATTACCGATAAAAACAAAAAAATAGGGAATAGTAGATTCGCAAAATAGATTGTAAAATTGAAATAATATATCAAAATCTCCAGAATTGGAACTTTAAATTCTATAAGCTTATTTACTTTCTCCGACACATCAATTACGATTCCTATAGGAGCAAACAAACCCAACATCACCGCAAATGTGGTCAAGTATTTTTTTAGGATGTATTTGTCTAGTATAGTTAACATTTTTGGGTACTGGGTGTTGGGTATTAGGTACTGGGTGTTGGGTATTGGGTGTTGGGTGTTGGGTATTGGGTGGTGGTAAATTAATACCTAGAACCCTGAACCTACTACCCTGAACCTATCTATAATCTCTGGCTCATATTGCGCACCATGATCTCTTTCCAAGTTCTAAAATCTCCCGCTAAGATATGTTTTCTGGCTTCACGAACCAACCACATATAAAAACCAAGATTATGTATCGTAGCAATTTGCTTTCCAAGGTACTCATTGGCGGCAAACAAATGACGCAAATAGGCTTTAGTATATTCTGTATCGACAAAAGTGTGTCCCATTTCATCGACAGGTGAAAAATCGTCTTCCCATTTTTTGTTTTTGATATTGATGGTTCCGTTTGCAGTAAACAACATTCCGTTTCGGGCGTTTCGAGTTGGCATCACACAATCGAACATATCAATTCCAAGTGCAATATTTTCCAAAATATTGATTGGCGTTCCCACACCCATCAAATATCTTGGTTTGTCTTCAGGAAGAATATCACAAACAATTTCGGTCATTGCGTACATTTCTTCGGCAGGTTCCCCTACTGAAAGTCCGCCAATAGCATTGCCTTGTTGACCAGAGTTGGCAATATATTCAGCTGATTGTTGACGCAAATCTTTATAGGTACTTCCTTGAACAATAGGGAAAAAAGTTTGTTCATACCCATATTTAAAAGGTAAATTATCCAAATGATTGATGCATCTGTCCAACCAACGGTGGGTCATGTGCATCGAACGTTGCGCATAGCGATAATCGCAAGGATAAGGCGTACACTCGTCAAAAGCCATAATAATATCTGCTCCAATAGTTCGTTGAATTTCCATCACATTTTCAGGTGTGAAAACATGATAGGAACCGTCAATATGCGATTTGAATTTTACTCCTTCTTCCTTGATTTTTCTATTGGCGGAAAGTGAATACACTTGGTAGCCACCAGAATCGGTCAAAATATTTCTGTCCCAATTCATGAATTTGTGCAAACCACCTGCTTTTTCAAGGATTTGAGTTTGCGGCCGCAAGTATAAATGGTATGTATTCCCGAGGATAATATCCGGCTTTATTTCTTCTTTCAATTCGCGTTGGTGCACTCCTTTTACAGAAGCAACGGTACCAACCGGCATAAAAATTGGGGTTTCAATAACACCATGATCCGTAGTAATACTTCCTGCTCTTGCTTTAGTATGTGGATCTTTTTGTAATAAATCAAATTTCATAAATCATTTTTCAGTGCGCAAAGATAATTTATTTAAGATTTAGGAATTGGGAATTATTGCATTATTTAACATTATGGCACTATATTAAAAGTTTCACAACCTTACTTTAGTTTACTGGATATCCAGTTAGTAATTCGATTTACAATTTTAATCCTAACTATATTAGGAGATGATTCTACAATTATGTCAGGATTGTTATTAATACTTGATTTTTCAATAGGTATGCATTCTGTAGATTGCTTAGATTTTTCTTCCAATTCATTTTCAATCTTAGGTGCTTCGTGACTAACGTTTAATGCTATTTTATTATCTAATCCAACAGATTTTTTTTTAATACCTGATTTTTTAATAGGCAAACATTTAAGAGATTGCTTAGATTTTTCCTGCAATTCATTTTCAATATTAAGTGCTTCTGGACTAACTGTTAGAGCTATTTTATTATCTAATCCAATAAGTGAAATATCATTTATAGTTTTAACTCTTGATAAAGCAACATATCCTTGACCTGACGTAAATGCTTTAGCTAAAACAACAGTTGACTTATCTAGAGTCATACCTTGACTTTTATGAATGGTAATTGCCCAAGCTAGTTTTAAAGGAATTTGCTTAATGGTTGCCAACCTATTACCTTGTTCATCTTCCCTGTAAAAATCATCTTCCTTAATTGCGTTTAATATTTTACCATTGTTTAGTTTAATTATTGGATAGCCAATATCGTCAAAATCAATAACTCTGCCTGTCGTGCCATTGGAATAACCTAGCCGTACATTATTCTTGACAAATATCACCTGTGCTCCAATTTTTAATTCTAAATTTTCTACAACTTTATTTCTACAATCTTTTTTAAGTTCGTCTAATTCTGTTTTGTCTCCACTTTCTAACCATTTGTAAGACTTACTACCTGTACGAATTTCATCTAATTGCTGCTTATTTTCATCATCAGCTTCTTTATTTGTACAACAAAGTTTAGTAGTATTTTGTTTTGATAAAATTGCACCTACGCGCTGTTTTAGTATAACATATTGCTCGTCTTTTAAATTGTTAGAGCGAATAGCATTAAGAATTGAAACAAGAGGGTCATTTTTATTTTGTCTCCAGTATTCTTCAAGATAACAAACTTTAAAATTTCCATTTCTATAAGAATCTGACTGAGTAATGAAATTTGTTTGTCCATTATTCCTTGCTATTGGTGGCAATTGGAAAAAATCACCAGATAAAATCACCTGCAACCCACCAAAAGGACTATCATTTTTACGAATTATACGAATTATTTTGTCAACTGCATTCAATTGGTAATCATGCAACATACTAATTTCATCTATAACTAAAATATCAGTGTTAATAATTGACTTTTTATAATGATCTCTCATATTGTTAGCTAAAGAAATTACCTTTTCTGTACTTTCCAAATCTATTCTTTCCCTAACACCTAGGTTACTGTAGTTATGTATCGTTTTTCCATTAATATTAGTTGCAGCAATGCCAGTTGTTGCTGTCATAACAACATTTTTTTTATTTCCCCTTGCCCAGCTAGCAAATTCTTCTAACAAATAGGATTTACCACTTCCAGCGAAACCAGTTAATAAAACATTATGTCCTCGTTTTAGAATTTCAAAAGCGTCTTTTTGTTTCATATTGATTCATATTGTAGAATTATTATCTACAAAAAATTGTTGGGATTATATGCTAAAATACAATTTTGAAACCAATTCACAAATGCCTTACTAAACCTTCAGGACTGGATCGATTGAACCAAAAAACTGTACATCGAAGATTTTTTTTAGAAATCTTGTCTGCCAATTATTGCCATTATTTCAATTTCGTTGGCATTGATTTTGAAAAAAATGGTGTCAACTCCGCAAACACAATATCTATAACCTTGACGAAAACGAAAAGCTTCTGGAAATAAATATGGATTTGATGCGATTTTTGAAAAGCAATCAAAAAGCATATCATAATACTTATTAGCTTGGAGTAATCCGAAACGACCTAATCCGTATTCAAAAATTCGTGTCAAATCTTCCTCTGCTTGAATATTAAGTTTATAGCTAAACATTTAGTTTTTTCTTAATTTCTGCTAATAATTCTTCTTTAGTTTTGGTGCTAAATCCGCTTTTTTCAGCTTTATCTAGTTTCATACGAACAAATTCAACATATTCGTCACGCTCGCGAGCTTGTTTTATTAAATAATTAACCGCTTCACTCTTACTCGTAAATTCCTCTTTACTAATTTGTTGTTTTAACCATTCATCATTCTGATTGGCTAATGTGATACTTTGTCGTGCCATAACAATACATTTGATTGGTGTAAATTTACACCAAATATTTAAAATTGAATTATTTTTTCATAGAAATTGAATTATTACAAATGCTTCAACAAAACTTCAGGATTGGATCGATTGAACCAAAAATTTAAAATTTCAATGCATTCTGAATCTTTATTCACGTTGTAAACAAATGTAATATAAGGATTAACCATAAATTTTCGCTTATCTGTATTTTGAAAAAAACTAAAGCTCTCTGGAAATTGTTTGACTTGTTTTAGGTTTTGTTTTAATAAATCTGAAAATTTAGTTGCTTTTTCATTGCCAAAATTATCATATAAATAGTAGATAATTTCTTCATACTCCAATTGTGCTATCTTTGAAAATTGGATTTTCATTTTCTGTTGGCAATAATTGTATCTACATCAAAAACAAAATTTTCTTCTTCGATAAACTCTCCATTTCTAAACTGCTCTTCGGCAATTTTTATGTTTTGAGAAAGCATTTCAAACTGATATTGCTCCGGTTGAATGATTTCTAAAATCAACAAGATTTCATCTATCGTAAATTTATTTTCCCTGATTTTTCGATACAACGTTGGCAACGGAATATTAGATTTTGCACTAATATATTCGACTTTATATGGCGATTCCAAAATTGTATTATCAAAATTTGAAACTATTTTTTTAGTTTCTAGCAACTCTACTATCATAAAAGAGTAAATTTTATTATCACAAATATACATATTACTTTCTATTTTTATAAAAAATACTTTTATGTTCCAATTTATTAATCCCATTTACACACAGTATTCTTTAATTTGCGCTAGGTTAATAATTATGAAGTAAATTATTTTTGCTAATTGTCACATTGGAAACGTCTCAATTATGTTGCTTTCGTGTTTTGAGACGCTTACAGCGTGACAACTGGAGTGACTTATTGGTTCAGTTAAGAATTAATTAAATCTACTCAATCATTACAAACGTAAAAAGTAGGTATGCCCTATTTCTTCAAAACCTGCCCTATCTTCAATGCACATTTTTCGCCATCAATCGCAGCCGAGATAATTCCTCCAGCATAACCTGCTCCTTCTCCGCAAGGGTACAAACCTTTTATTTGAAGGTGTTCTAATGTTTCTGAATCTCTGGGAATGCGCACAGGCGAAGAGGTTCTCGATTCTGGTGCATGAAGAATGGCTTCATTGGTCAAAAAACCACGCATTGATTTGCCAAATTCTACGAAACCTTCTCGTAATATTTGGGTAAGAAATCCTGGGAAAACTTCGCCCATTTCTACTGAAGTGGTTCCGGGAACATAAGAGGTTTTCGGAATATTAGAAGACACTTTATTTTGAGTAAAATCGACCATTTTTTGAGCAGGAACTTTTTGAGTATTCCCTGCCAAATGCCAAGCTTTTTGTTCAATACTTTTTTGGAATTCCATTCCAGCCAAAGCACCAAATTTGGCAAACGGTTTGAAATCTTCGAGTTTCAATTCGACCACAATCCCAGAATTAGCAGTAGCTTGATCTCTTTTGGATGGTGACCAACCATTGGTTACCACTTCGCCGGGACTGGTTGCGCAAGGTGCAATTACTCCACCTGGACACATACAAAAAGAATACATTCCCCTTCCTCCCACTTGTTTTACGATAGAATACGGCGAGGGTGGCAAATGTTGTCCTCGATAATCGCAACTGTATTGAATACTATCAATCAAAGACTGTGGATGTTCGGCTCGAACGCCTAGGGCAAAAGCTTTGGCTTCGATAAAAATTTGTTTTCTGTCTAATAATTCAAAAATATCTCGAGCAGAATGTCCTGTTGCCAAAATTATTTTGTTGGATAGAATAGTATCGCCATTTTTGGTAACGATGCCTTGTACTTCATTATTTTTGATAATAATATCAGTCAATCGGGTTTCGAAAAGAACTTTTCCGCCCATTTCAATGATTTTCTCCCGCATATCCTGAATGATTTGTGGCAATTTATTGGTTCCAATGTGCGGATGTGCATCAACTAAAATATCGTGTGACGCTCCATAAGCTACGAATAATTCCAAGATTCGGGTTATATCGCCACGTTTTTTGGAACGCGTGTATAATTTTCCGTCCGAATAGGTTCCTGCTCCGCCTTCGCCAAAACAATAATTGGAATCTTCATCGACAATATGATCTCGGTTGATGGCTTTCAAATCTCTTCGTCTTCCGCGAACATCTTTTCCTCGCTCGATAAGTATTGGCTTTAAACCCAATTCAATCAATTGCAAAGCAGCAAATAATCCCGCAGGACCGGCACCCACAACGATTACTTCTTGAGCATTTTCGACATTTTTGTATTCTGGCAATTCTATTTTAGCTTCTTGAATGGGTTCACCAAACAAATAAATAGTGACTTTCAAATTGAACTTCACTACTTTTTGGCGTGCGTCAATTGAACGTTTCAGAATGGAAATATGCTGAATTTCTTTGGCATCGACCGAAATTAATTTGGAAATATGTTGTTTGAGCAACATTTCGTTTGTGGCTATTACTGGTGATACTTGAAAGAGAAGTTCTTGTGGCATTTTGTTGTTAAATCTTATGGAAATAATTTATAAATATCTTCCCGTTTTGCAAATCTGGCAAGTTCTATAACTTCTCCATCAAAATAAAATCCCAATCTATATTTTCCAATTCTTATTCGAAATGCTCCTGAATGACCTT
>CAMBHH010000014.1 GCA_945866505.1 Flavobacterium psychrophilum | reverse complement strand
TAAGACGGAAAGCAAAATTTTTGGTATGATCATCACAGTTTCGTGCCATTACGTTAAAGACCATTCGGCGAAACATTTGTTCGGCTTGCGGATAAGGAAGCCGCAGCAATCGCATCGTTTGAAATAATTGTTCATAGCTGTAGCTATTTACGTCATTGAAGTCAAAATGTTGCATGGCACAAAAGGTTTGGATGTGGTGTTTGATATCACCCTCTTCGCGGTCAAAACGTTGTGTCATGAAGTGTGCTCTGCCGTTTTCTTCTAATAATCGACATTCTGTCATTTGAATTTCGCAGGCTCTTGCCATTAGATAATATGCCATTTCAACCCGGCCATATCCTGTTGAAGCTCCAAACTGACTATCGCTAACACCATCTAATTTTATCAACCAATGGTTGAATCCTTTAGGTGCTTTAGCTTGTCCCGATTTGATTGCACCTGTTTTTTCATTGAAGGCGATAATGGCTTTTGGTCTGGCGCCACCGGCAGAAGTTCCGATTTTTAGTATGTCCATTAATGCTTTTTGTTCCTCGTCATTTAGGTTGGTTTCAAAACTATGACGGCTATTGACCACTTCTTGAGTTATTTTGACCAAGTTATCCATTTCGATGGAGAAAGCAGTTTGATTGGATTTGAACTGCACGGGTTCAAACTCGAGCGCTCCCATTCCTCGTGTACCAATAAAGCACAATAATTCAACTGGATTCAAACTATTTTCTGGACGACCGTTTTGTGCCAACCAGGCGTTTATTAATTGGTTTCCGTATTTGTCGGGTAGTACATCCGCGAGAAATCCAGGCAATCCTTTAAAGGTGGTATTTCTAACTAAATCAGGGAAGGAGAAAATCCGGGTTGCTTGGTTTAGCGGTATTTTTAAAGGAGCTACTTCCCAATTGTTTGCAATGAATTTTGGGTCGTATTCAAAACTGGCCATTTGGGTATTGGTATCCCAGGCAACTGCTCCAACTCGTTTGTCCCAAAGATTTACATAGGCTGTTGTAATCATTACCAGTCGGATTTATTGTCGTTATTATTGTTCTCCTTCCTAGCGACAGGCAGGTTGTTTCGGGCTCTTTTTCTTTTATTTTGTTCCAATTTAGCCAATTGCAGTGGACTTAGTTGTTCCTGTATTTTGAATGCTTCCATAATGTAGAGTAGGTTTAACACCCGAAGCACTTGCAGCAGGGATTGTAGGGTGATTTTTTCTCCTTTTTCTATTTGGGTTATGGTAGAGCGATTAATGCCAGCTTCTGTGGCGAGTTGCTGTTGGGTTTTATTTTGTAACAAACGATGGTGTTTTACAAAGGCTCCAATAGTTTCTACTAATGCCCCATCACTCATTGATAACCAATAATTGCTTGAAATATCCATCATAAAGTGATTTATTTGTATTTAATGCTGATTTTTTCCAACAAAAGTAATAAATAAAATTATAATAAGGACATTTTTTTGGTTTAAATCTAGGGTTGTAGAATAGTGGTTGCCCTCTTGCTAAGAGCAGCAATAGAGAGAAACCGGGAATATCGTTTGTAGTTGATTTTCTAGAAAAGGTAGCTCCCGGATTAACGAATTTATCCGGATAGAGAAATTTGATTTTTTTTCTGCTAATTTGAAATAAACCACCCGAAAGGATTCGGGCGGCAGCGGGTTCCGGGAGCATATTCTTGACCGACCAATGATTTTATTTTGTTGTTGTGATCCTGGAAGATGGGGATAATCATCCGCGCTCTTGCTTCTACACCAAACAATTTGGACTTTAAAGTACTGGAAGTAGCAATCATTTTATCTTTCATCATCATATGATGCGCTTTATACACTTCTTGCTCCAGTGTTTTAAGATAGGCATTTAAAGTTTTGACTTCTTCAGTATTGCCTATTACCTTTTGGAGTTTACTATCCCATTTGGCAGGTAACACGTTTCTTTTTGAAGATATTTCTTTAGGAATACCATCAATTGTAATTCGCAAATAAATAGGTGCAGTGCCGTCGGCTTTGATTTTACTTTTCTTAACGAAGAAAAGAAGGTTGAATGTTTTGTTCATTTTGTGGTGACATTAAGTGGATAAAATTAAAATTCTTAAACACATAAAACAAGATGTTCATTTCGTGAACCTCTTATTTTACAGGTGTTTCAGCGGAATCCAGTGACCTATTTACACTTTAAAAAATAGGTCACTAAATAGGTCACTGAAAGAATACCAATTAATGTACTTTATGACATTACAAACCATAAAAAAACGCTGTAAAACATAGGTTTTACAGCGTTTTAGCCCTTTTTGTATTTCTACTGGCGGAGAAAGAGGAACTAGAATCTACTTTTTCTTACTTTATCTAACCTTATCAAAACACGCGTAATCCCTTGTAAAATAAGGGTTTTTGTATTATCAGTAGTAAAGTAAAAACAAGCTAATTATATATAAATATAGTCAATGTGGGGATTATGTGGGGATATTTTTGTACCTTTAAAGTATTGAAAAACCTAATACTTTAGAGCAAATGGCAACAATAAACTATCTCATAAAAGGCGAAAAAAACGCGACAAACATACTTTTGCGTTTCAAAAATGGTCGAAAATTTGACCTAACTGCAACCACAGATTTAAAGGTGGAACCTAAAAAGTGGAGTGCTGCCAAACAGAAAGTCAAACTTACAGCTGACGATCCTACCAAGGATGAAGTCAATAATAAATTAATCGAGTTGGAGAAATTCATCTTTGATGAATTCAATTCCGACAATAGCAAAGGGGAACACATAGACAAACATTGGTTAAGAAAGAAGATTGCTAATTTCTTTAATAGACCAATTGACGAAACAGCTGTAGACCAGGTGTTTTTTGTGCCATACATTGAAAGCTTCATTAAAAATGCTCCAACAAGGATAATTAGGGGTAAAAACAAGGTCATTGCCAAAGGAACTATCACTAAGTACACAACAACACAACACAAGCTAGAAGAATACGAGGATCGCTTTAAAACAAAGCTAAAATTTACCGATTTAGATTTGACCTTCTATGACCGGTTTGTGAACTTCTTGTCACAAGAGCAAACCATAAATTTAGGCACCATTGGAAACTACATTGGTACATTAAAAACAATTGCCAGGGATGCTAAATTGAAAGGCTTGCCGGTTCATCCGCATATTGAACACCCTAACTTTTTTGTACCAAAAATTACAGCTGATAGCATTTACCTGAATGATACAGAGATTAATAAAATATTCAATCACGACTTTAAAGGAGTAGAACGATTTGAAAACACAAGAGATTTGTTTATAATTGGTTTACGAACTGGATTAAGAATATCAGACTTTTTAAGATTGAAAGATGCCAATATTAAAAATGGTTACATTGAAATTGAAACACAGAAAACAGGTCAAACAGTTACTATTCCTCTTCATTCTCAGATAACCGCAATTTTGGAAAAAAGAAATGGTTTTCCTAGAGCAATTTCTGATCAAAAGTTTAATGAACACGTAAAAAAAATATGTGAAGTTGCAGGATTTAAAGACAAAGTACAAGGTTCTAAAATCAACAAAGATACCAAACGAAAAGAAGAAGGTCTGTTTCATAAATGGGAATTGGTTACCTCTCACATTTGCCGCCGTTCGTTTGCTACCAACTTATATGGTAAATTAGACAATTTGACTATTATGGCTATCACTGGCCATCAAACCGAAACACAGTTCCTGAAATATATCAAAATCACCAGTACAGAGAAAGCTGATAAACTTAAAGAATATTGGAACAAACAAAATGAAGAACAAAATATTGAAGAGAAAAAAATGAAGGTAGTTAAGTAAGGTAAAGTTTGGTATATTTAGACTTTATTTTAAAAGTATGGAAGTAAAAGAAAATTTAATATTTAATATAATCTTGAATTATTTTGATTGTGAAGAAGGGGAGGACCTTTTTTTGTTTCCAGCTTATGAATTAAGATTTAAATACGAGGTGCTTTTTAAAGAATTAGAAAAAGAAATTAAATTCAATTTAGAATCTCCTGATGTTAAAGAAAATTACAAATATTTAGATTTGTTAAAGAAATTATTTAAAACTTATTCAGAGGATAGTTTAAAGAATTCTAAATACATAGTCAATTATGATACTTCGATTCAACAAATTAATATCCCTTATGAATCAATATCAGAGCTGTTATTTCCACTAACAAATTTATGTGCATTTACAGCTAAAACAGAAAAGATTTATAGTTTACAATCTGGCTTTATTGATGCGGTAAAAAACCATCTTCTTTACGAATTATTAAAATACATTAATAGTATTGATCTCAATAGTGAGTCAATTTATAATAATCTAAAGCTTAAAAAAAGCTCAAAGAATTATTCAGTAGATTATTTAAATTATTATTGTGAATTATTAAACTCAGGCACTCCGTTCCAAGCATATACTTTCAATTATTATTCTATAAATATTTTTGAACATTATTCCGATATGTTTAAAAAGGAATTTGAAGAAAATTGTAATAATTATAAAAAAAACAATGATTTTAACATTGATGATTATATTGAAACTTGCCTCCGAAATATTAAGGATTCTAAAAGTTTCGAACCAGAGAATAAATCTATTTTCAACTATATAGATGAAGATTATTTCAATCGAGAAAATTTTTCAAATAATGATCAATTAGATGAAATTTTATCCTCTCATAAATATGTTTATGATGATGACCCGGATAATTATAACAATGAATTTATATCAGGTTATAATGACTTTTATATGATTCTAGAAGCTGATAAGATGATTGAATTTATTACAAAACAATCTTCTGAAATAAGTAGAATCGTTCCACCTGTTATTCCGTCTATTTTTGCAGGTCAGTCAGGTTTTGATTTATTTAATTTATTACTTGAAAAATTCGGAATAGATAAATCTAAAGCTAAAAAAAGAGGTTCTCAAGCAAGGTTTATAGCTATTTGGAATTGTTCAGCTTCTAAATCGAAAATATTTAATGATAACACACAATTAAATGAATATATTACTTATTTAAATCGTTTTTTTAGTTTAAATCTTAATCCTTCTAATCTATCTAAAGGGGATAATCACTCGATAACAATAGAAAATTGGTTAAAAGAAATAAAATAAAATTAACCTACATATAAAAACATATAAATGTATATTTTGAGCATATAAACCCCAACATACATTTGTCCCATCATTAACCCTAAAGCAGTTAAATAGTATGGAGGCAAATAAAATCACCCAAGTTTTCGGAATCAGTCCCGAAGAGTTAAAAGAAAGCATCTTAATAGATGTGCGAGCAGAATTTAAATCACTGGCTCAAAACTTCCAACCAATCATTCCGGAGGAATATATTACTCGTCAGGAGGTATCTAAAATACTTCAGGTATCTCTAGTGACGCTTTCCTCCTGGAACAGTAAAAAAATACTTAATCCATACCGGCTTGGCAATCTAATAAGATACAAGCGCTCTGAAATAGAGCAGGCCTTAATTCGTATTAACCCTAAAAAGGTATAATTATGGTCCATTCAAGTGCAGAAAGACTGCAAGACATTCAAAAAAGGCTAAAGGAAATTACAAATAAAGTCATTCAAAGACAAAACCAAAATACAAAGGATTTGATCATTGAGGACGAAGAGTTTCAATATATAATGGCATTCTGTGCCGGAACCAGTAGGTACTGGAGAGATTTGGATATTGTTGAATACACTCAAAAAGACAGTGAATTTTATTACACAATCGAAGCAGTTAATAAAATGCTAGTAAAAGAATTTGGTGCTTTAAAAAAAAAGTAGAAGCCAACAATCATATTTCGGTACCTATTGAAATGTTTATCGATTCCCAGAAATTTGGCTATCAAAAAGACTTGTGTTTTTTTCTTTTTTTGAAACTTACTTTCACTGAAGGCAAGGTAAAATTAGATTCAAGAGCGTTGTTGATTATTGAATATATGCTACAAATAAAATGTAGAAAAACATCCCTTAAATACATTCAACTCTTACTGGAATTAAACTTTCTAACTTACAATCAAAGAACAGGGTATTATACAATTAATTCATTTGAAAAAATAAGACAATTTCACGATTGGAAAGTAAGACTAGCATTTCCGATTGATTATTCAACATACTACAAAATACAAGCAGTTACAGGGGCAGTTATTTATGGTTATCTCCACAAGGATTTTTG
The DNA here is from genome assembly GCA_945866505.1 of Flavobacterium psychrophilum. GTDB lineage: Bacteria > Bacteroidota > Bacteroidia > Flavobacteriales > Flavobacteriaceae > Flavobacterium > Flavobacterium psychrophilum_H. The sequence goes on along the minus strand of CAMBHH010000014.1, from coordinate 22,779 downwards.
GAGAAAAGTAAAGAAAGAGAAAAGCGTACGTGTAAAAGGGTGTACCTATCATTTTCCTAATCTAACTTTTAACTATAAAAAGAAAATGGCTCCTGTTTCTGTTATTGGGGTAAGTAAGCTTTTTAATATATCTATTGCTACAGCTTCAAGATTAAAAACTGCTGCGTACAAAGAGGGATTTATCAAACTCAAAAAGAACTATGGAGATATTAATATGGATATTCCCTTATTGATGCAAATCCATAAATATGCTGATTTGAATGATAATATTGTTTATCATAAAGACGATTACAGATTACAGCTTATTGATACCGTATATCCTCTTTTTTATTTTATCAAAAGAACTAACCTGAAAACATAAAGAAAAGGGATTAAAAGGGGAATACAAAATCAATTAAAATCTTTTCAAATTTGATTACATTTACTACACATTTCATCAAAATATAATAATGAAGAAACCAACATACAAACACCAGGATTTCATCATAAACAAAGTCTGCGAAAGAACAGAACAAAAAAGATACTGGTTAGAATTGACTATCAATAAAGACTGCACCGAAAACATAATTGTAATAATGAAAAACCCCAGCAGGGCAACCTTGGAAGTTTCAGACAAAACAGTTTTCAACCTTTGCAATTATATTTTCCTGAACAAAAACAATAAAGCAGAATTAAAAAACATTGGAAAAATAATTATCCTGAACTTGATTCCTTTTTATGAAACCTACTCCAAAGAATTAATTGCTCTAAAAGACAAAATAGTAGATTCTGTAAATGTAGAAACAATAAGAAAGTACACTTCAAATGACAGCAGAGTAATAATTGCTTGGGGTAATCATCCAGATAAATTGTATAATGAATATGAAATCCTAAAACAAGAAGTATTTCAAATTTTGAAAGAGAACAATAACGAAGTTTATTATGTCGATAAATTATCTGCTGCAGGAAATCCAAAACACGCTCAAATTTGGGGTTATGAAAATGAACTAATAAAATTTGAATTAAATCAATAAAAATAATAACACTATAATTGCTTTAAATATGGCTTTACAAAACATAGAATGCCCAAAATGTGGTAAGATGATAACACCAATGCTAGGAGTTCATAAAAGTGCTTCTTCTTTTGATGATTGCTTGCGAAAATGTGTAAAATGCAATCTTGGTTTTTCAAATGCTAAAACGAATCCAACATTAATTTACAAGCATTATAAAGATAATATTCCAGTATTATTAAGGCAAGATATAGATTTCGCGTTAGATAATTCTATTAGTCATATTAATAAAGTGAACAAGAGAATTAAATTTGGATTTTCAACATCAGAGGACGCTTTAACTTGGTCTTTTTTTAATTATTTTGTCGTAAACAAAAGACTCCAGGATTTACTAAATATTCTTAATATAGAAAGTGATGACACTTCGGATTATGATGTTTACTTATGGGGTGTCAATATTTGTTCTAAAACATTAAATACAGATTTAAACCAAAGACTTTCGTTAGCTTCTAAACTATTTAAAGAAGATTCAAAAGGAAGGACCGAACCCGATGTAATAATAAATTTAAAAGATAAACTTGTTTTTATTGAGGTTAAATACAAAAGCCCAAATGATATTCAAACTAACATCGAAAAGTTTAAAAAATATGAAACCAATAATTATGATATTGCAAGCTTAGCTAAAAATGGCTTATATGAATTATATAGAAATTGGGCATTTGTTTCATCAATGAGTAAGGGGAATAAATTTGAATTAATCAATTTAGGTTTTAAAAAACACTTTGGAGGTGAAAATAAATCTAAACTAGAAGAATTCGACAAATTAATAAAAACAATCAACGGTCAGTTTGTACAATTAAACTGGAACCAGATTTACGATAAATTATGTGAACAAGAATATGATCAATGGTTTTTAGATTATTTAAAATTAAAAATAGGATAAAGTCGTTAAGAGTGGCTTTTAGGTAAGACAATCAATACTTTTATAAAATATGGCAGAAATAATACGTAACAGAATCATTAGACCTTCGACCAGACTAGAAAAATCAAAGAGTTATAAAATTGACACTAAAACAATTACTCGAGGAGATACTTTAGTTGTCAACATAGATCACGAATCAAAATCATTTTCCAAGACTTTCAAATTCAATGGAGCTGATGTTGCTCATAAAGACAGTATAAGTTTTAGAGTAAACGATTTTGGAACTACTATTGATATTAGCTGGAGTGGTGCGATACCAATTGGAACAATTTTTTCGAGCATTAAAACAGTTCCTGCAAAACAATTGATAACAAAAAAAGCAAACAAAGATTTTTCTATATCAACTTTGACAAATACTAAAACTTCGTTTGACCCAATTTCAAACTCTGAAACAACCATATTGATTTTAGGTACTTTACCTGGCGATAAATCTCTTGAACTTGGAGAATATTATGGAGATCCGAGGAACAAATTTTGGAAAATCATTTCGAAAATTACAGAAAACGATTTGCCTCTTACCTATCCTGATAAAAAGCAACTTTTATTAAAAACTAAAATTGGTGTTTGGGATGTTGCTCACAAAGCAAATAGAAAAGGCAGTCTTGATATTGCAATCGAAGATGAAGAACCAAATGACTTAATTGAATTTACTGAAAGACACAAGAAATTAAAGGTAATAGGTTTTAACGGATTAAAATCGGAAGCACTTTTTGATAAATACTTTAGCAGAAATGAAAAAATTACATATATTTCTTTACCAAGTACTAGTTCAGCAAATAGAAGTATTGACTTTGATACCATTTGTAAAATATGGCAGCAGATTTTAAGTAAGTAATCAGCAAGTAATCAAATTATGATTTTTTAAATAGTAATGTGGAAAACCGTAAAATATATCATTTTAAGGCTTTTATATTTGTTAAAAATAAGATTGTTAAAATGGATATAATTTGATAAGTTTGATTCTTGTTTACCAACCCTAACAAACTTAATCTTATTAAAAAATTTAGTTATAATAAAACTTCATTAATGTCAAATAATACAGACCTAACTTTTTTTACTAACGAGCCTAACAACACGCTATTAGATAGATTTAGGGCAACACTCAAAGACACTCAATTTTTTGACCTACTGGTTGGTTGCTTTAGGTCATCAGGGTATTTCAAAAACAGAATATTTGCATATGTTTCTACCAAATAACAATTATACCTTTTAAACAGAGAATATGAGCAATAAAACACAAAATATAAAATCATATCAAATAGTTTACCCTCAGTTATATTCATACATTCTGCCAACAATTGTAGATAACGAAGGTTCTCAAAAAATTGGATATACTGAACAAAAGAATGTTCACAATAGAATAAAGCAACAAGTAGAAACAGCCGCAATAAGATTAAAATACGATTTATTATGGAGTGCACCTGCTTTTTTTGACGGGGGAAATGAAAGCTTTTTAGACAAAACCTTTCATAAATTTCTTGAAAAGAAAGGAATTGAAAGAAGAATTGATTTGGGACAAGAATGGTTTTACTTCAATGGTGAACCTTTCAAATCAAAAGATTTATTTGATTTGTTTCGAAAAGAAAAATTTTCAGCACTTCAAACCGATAATGGGAAAGTAGAATACAAATTAAGGTATGAACAAGAAGATGCAGTAATAAAAGCTTTAGAATATTTTGAAAAAAATAAAAAAGGAGAATTTCTCTGGAATGCTAAACCTCGTTTTGGAAAAACACTAGCAAGCTATGATTTAGCAAAGCGATTAAAAGCAAATAAAGTGCTAATTGTAACCAACAGACCTGCAATTGCCAATTCGTGGTTTGATGATTATGAAATGTTTATTGATGGATATACATTTATTTCTGAAACTTCATCCTTAAGTAATAGAGCAACAGTCACTCGAGCACAGTATAATGAAATCATTAGAACAACACCAAAAGGACAATTTACATTTCTTTCTTTGCAAGACCTAAAGGGATCTAAGTATTTTGGTGGAAATTTTGATAAATTAGATTGGGTAGCTACATTGGAATGGGATTTGTTGATTATTGATGAGGCACACGAAGGAATTGATACTGGAAGAACCGATGCCGCTTTTGATAGGATTAAGCGTAAACATACACTTCACCTTTCTGGTACTCCTTTCAAAGCTTTAGCTAACGAAAAATTTCCAAAAGAAGCAATTTACAATTGGACGTACTTGGATGAACAAAAGATTAAGCAAATAGAAATTCAAGAAGGTGAATCTGGCGAACACACAGATATGCCTGACCTAAGGCTATTTACTTATCGTATTTCTCAAATGATAACAAACCAAGTAAATGAGGGGATAGAAATAGAGAACGAAAACGTTGATTATGCTTTTGATTTAAATGAGTTTTTTAGTGCAAAAGATAAAAAATTTATACGAGAAAATGAGGTTAAGGATTTCTTAACAAATCTTACGACAAATAAAAAATATCCTTTCTCTACACCTGAACTCCGTGAAGAACTTAAACACACTTTTTGGTATGTAGGAAATAGAGTTGAATCTGTTAAAGCCCTAGAAAAACTGCTAAAAAATGATACTATATTCAAGGATTATGAAGTAATTGTCGCAGCTGGTGATGGTAAGAGTTTTGAAGAAGAAGAAAATGATATTAGAGGTAACGAAAGTTCATATAAAAAAGTAAAAAAAGCAATTCGTGAAAATGATAAAACTATTACTCTCTCTTGCGGACAATTGACAACTGGAGTTACAATTAAAGAGTGGACAGCAGTTTTAATGTTAACGGATATTAAATCTCCTTCATTGTATATGCAGGCAGCTTTTCGGGCTCAAAATCCTTACAAAGAAATTAGAAAAGGTGAGTTGTCTGTGAAAAAATCTGCTTATTTGTTTGATTTTGCACCAACTCGAGTTCTTGAAATCTATGACCAATTTGCTAATGGTTTAAATCCAAAAGCTGTACAAGGAGAAATTACCGAAAAAGACCGAGAGGCAAATATCGGTGAACTTTTGAACTTTTTTCCAGTGATATCAGAAGATGTTAATGGTGAAATGGTCGAACTTGATGCTGAAAAGGTCCTTACTTTTCCCAATGCATTGGCAGCATCAGAAATTGTCAATGCTCGTTTTATGACCAATCTTTTATTTAATGATAGCTTGAAGGGGGTCTTCAATTTCCCTAAAGAGGTTGAAGAAATACTGGATAAAATGCCAGAAGAGAAAAACAAGCGTGCTCAAAAAACAAATAATACGCTCAATTTAGATGATGCAAGAAAAATAAATGATAATAAAATTGCCAAAATAAATGAAAACACAGAAATTATACTTGGCGAAAAAATATTCAAAGCTAATACTGAACTGGTTGTCGATAATTTACTAAAACAGTATGATGAACAAATTTCTGCAAATGAATTAGTAGAAAGTGTTTCTAAAGTTGCTGAACCACTGATTGCAAAATACAAAGAAGTATATAAAACAACACAAGCAGAAACCAATGAGCTAAATAAACAGCTACAAGAAAAAGTAAAATTAATTGCTGAGGAATATAATAATTCAGATATTAAAGACAGCTCTGCTCTTAAACAAAAATTAATTGATGCAATCGAAGATGATTTTGTAAAAAATAAGGTAGTTCAAAAGGAAGAAGAAATTGTAGAAAAAGTTCAAAAAACCAAAGAAGATGAGATAAGAGACAGGCTGCGTTCATTTACTCGAACAATACCTATGTTTATAATGGCAAATTCTTCTAAAGAAGAAATAACAATTGATAATTTTGATTTAGAAATAAACGATAAAGATTTCGAAGAACTTACCAGTATCACCAAAGAAGAATTTCACAAACTCCGTGATGGGTTTGATTATGACGAAGATGGGGAGCGAAAAACATTTCAAGGTGTGTTTCATAAATACAGGTTCAATGCCTCAATAGCAGAATTTAAATCAAAAAAAGACCAACTAGCCAATTATTTTACCGCAAAGGAAGATATTTTTGAATTAATTCCTAACCAAAAAACCAATCAAATATTTACTCCTAAAAAGGTAGTGCAAATGATGATTAATAAACTGGAAGAACACGACCCGAGTTTATTTACCCGAACCGACAGCACCTTTATAGACTTGTATATGAAATCGGGAATGTACATAACCGAGATTGTAAAAAAACTATACCACAATACCAGAAAGCAATATAAGAGAGACGAAGATTGCTTGAAACATATTCTGGAAAACCAAGTGTTTGGACTGGCTCCAACTCCCATTTTACAGGGTATAACACAGTCTTATATCTTTGGCTTTGATACTGAATATAAGATTTCTCGAAAGAATTTCATACAACACGATTTAACACCTCAGGCACAAAAAGGTGTTGCTAAACAAAAATTACAAGTATTATTTAATTTAAACAGAAATATGAAATTTGATGCCGTAGTAGGAAATCCACCTTATCAGGAATCTATAGATGGATACAACCGCCAAGAACCGATTTATCAATATTTTTATGATTCAGCAGAAGGTATTAGTGAAAAATACTGTTTAATTTCTCCTGCTCGTTTTTTGTTCAACGCAGGTCTAACAAAAAAAATATGGAATTTGAAAATGCTCAATAATCCTCACATAAGTGTTATATACTACAATCCGAATTCTGAAGAATTATTTCAAAATACAGATATTAAAGGAGGAGTTGCTGCTATTTTGTTCGATAGAAACAAAAATTTTGGTGGAATCAAGAAATTTATTCCCGATGATAATCTGAAAAAAATTGCTTCTCACTTTGAAGCTAATCCTGATACTAATTTACCGTCAATTATGTTCGGCGGTCGGTCTGATCTTAAATTTAATGATGAATTTATAAAAGACTATCCAAACTCAATAGCAGATCGTCTTTCGCAAATCCAAGAAAAGCACCCAGAAGTAAGCAAACTTGGCCCAAGCGAAGAGTATGAATTAAAATCATCAGCTTTCGAGGTTTTGAAATATGTTTTTGAGTCTGAAATACCAAATGACCCAAATAAATATTATAAAATACTAGGTCTTTATAATGGAAAAAGAATATGGAAATGGATTGATCAAAGATATATGAATCCTCGTTACGCTAATAGTAATAATATTGATAAGTATAAAGTATTTGTCCCTAAAGCGAATGGTAGTGGTTCTTTCGGTGAAACTTTAAGTACTCCTGTAATAGCAGGGCCATTAGAATCCGCAACACCAACTTTTATCTCCATTGGATCTTTTGACAACGAAATTGAAGCAATAAACACTTTAAAATATCTAAAAACAAAGCTTCTAAGATGTTTATTGAGTATACTTAAAATTACTCAGGACAATCCACCATTAAAATGGTCATTTATACCAATTCAGGACTTTAGTAATAAATCAGATATCGACTGGACAAAATCAATTTCAGATATAGATCAACAGTTGTTTAAAAAATATCAGCTTAGCAAAGAAGAAATCGCATTTATTGAAGAAAATGTACAGCCAATGAGCTAATATTGTTATATGATAAATCAAAGAATATATTTTAAAAACATAGACATACGAGAAGATTATCTAGCAAAAAAAGATAATTTATTGGAAATATTTTTGCAAGATAAAACGACCACGCTAAATATATTGTGGGCAACAGACTCTTATGAAAAAATGGGTGAAAAGTTTGCACCAAAAGCACAAATTAAAACAGAATTAGTAACAGGTGAGTATGGTAGATTAATACAACCGCGTGCCATAAAAAGTAAAGAGGAACAATTATACAGAACACGAGATAAAGCAGAGGTATTCACACCTCTTTTAATTGTTAAACAAATGAATAAAGCCTGTGATACCAAACGTGTGACTAAACATAATTGGCAAGAATATGTAGCATTGCTGAAATTAGAAATAACCTGTGGAGAAGCACCTTATATTGTCTCTCGTTATGATCCCGTTTCTGATAGTCAGGAATTATTACCGCTATCAAAACGAGTTGGTTTTTTAGATTATAAAATGCGTATTATTTCAAAATACTGCGACACACACAAAGATTGGGTAAAATGGACAAAAACAGCTTTTCAAAGTTCTTACGGTTATGAATGGCAAGGCGATAGCTTACTCATTGCTCGGGAGAATCTGCTTTACACTTTTATTGATTATTACAAGGATAAATTTAAAAGAACCCCTACTTTAAGACTCCAAAAAGAAATAGCAGAAATTATAGTTTGGAATATATTTCAAATGGACGGTTTGAAATATGTGATACCAATGAGTTGCAAGAGCGAAAAAGTAATGATTAAAGGGGAAGAAACCTTATTCGAAAAAAAAGAAGACCATCCAGAAGAAATTCCCTGTGAAGGTTGTATTAAAAAAACGGCAAAAAAACATAATGGAGACTATGTAAATATTATGGATTGGGTAGCCGGTCAAACCATAAGATTTGTAGATATGATAAGTAAATAAAATTAAAACACATTCTATTGAACTTGTAGTATGTAAACTACGAAAAAAATAATTAATGTCACTAGGGTTGTATGACACAATAAATAAACTATATGGTTTTATATAATAACAGTAATTTGAAACTAAATCAAGTAAAGGAGAAGCCTTTTAAATTAGAAAGAGAAATTCAAGCATTATTTGAAAAGAACCTTACTGAACTTATGGGGTTGGAAATGGTCAATTCAGAATTTGTAATAAAAGGCAAGCGCATTGATACTTTGGGATATGATCTACAGTCAAATGCATTTGTGATCATTGAGTACAAGAGAGATAAAAACGTAAGTGTAGTGGACCAAGGCTTTACATATTTAAGTTTAATGCTGGAAAACAAAGCCGATTTTGTGTTGACTTATAACGAAACCTTGAAAAAATCTATTCATAGTACATCAGTAGATTGGTCGCAAACAAGAGTTGCTTTTGTTTCAACCAGTTTTACCGAAAATCAACGATTAGCCACAAATTTCAAAGACATCGCGATTGAGTTATGGGAAGTAAAGCGTTATGATAATGATTTAATAAGTATTAATCCTATAAAGAAAACCAAATCAGCGGAAAGTATAAAACCATTAACAAAACAAAATAGTGTAATAAAATCGGTTACTGATGAAATTAAGGTTTATACTGAGGAGGATCACTTAACAGGCTATCCAGAGGAAATTGTTGAGTTATACGAAACATACAAAAATGCCATTTTAAATTTGGCTGATGATATAGAAATAGTGCCAAAGAAGCTTTATATAGCTTTTAAAAAGGATAAAAATATTGTTGATATTGTTATTTTAAAAAAAGGAATAAAAATGTTTATCAATCTCAAAAAAGGACAATTAGACGACCCTAAAAAGTTAATGAAAGATGTTTCTGAAACAGGACATTGGGGCAATGGACATTATGAAGTTATCGTTAATGATACTAAAAATTTGGAATACATAATGAGTTTAATAAAACAAGCAATAGTATAGTATTAGAAAGTTTTAATGACTAATAAATGACAAGAAATATTTCACTTGATAATATTTTTACAGACTATGATGAATCCATTTTTAGTGATGGTTCTATTGATCCAATGGGGCTTAGAATTATCTGGACTTCAATAGGAAGTAAAATATTTCATAACAAACTCAATACGATTAGTACTGATATTAAATTCTATACACTCAATCTATTCCATCATTACTTATTACAAAAATGTGTAAGCGAAGAGGAAGATAATGTTAGCAAATTAATTCGTAAAAAGCCATATTTCAACAAATCAGATTTATTTGAAGGTTTAGTCATCTTCTTGGAGAACCTACTTACGAATGCAGCATATAATTATAGAGATAGTTCAATTACCGTTCCCGGCATTAATAAATTGAATAACATAAAAAACAACGAATCAAGGAGAAGTACTGTAGATAAAATAGCAGTTAATAGGGACAAGGGCATTTTAGTACGTCAGTATTTATTGGGTATTCACGGCAGGCACAAAGGACCATTTTCTCAAATGGGTATTTTTAATGAAAATACAGAGGATATATACAATAATCCCATTGTTTGGAAAGAAGCTGCCGAAATTTTTAAAAGTTCGCCTTGGAAAGAAGCTGAAATTGAACTGGTTGATTTAATAAAAAAGAAACTCCTAAATTCGAATACCAAATCAGGTTCCTTTATAGAATACAAAGTAGATGAAGTTTTTTCGCCAAGTTTAGAAAAAAGATATGTGGCCTTATTAAAGAAGGAAATCTATGTTGCAGATAATATTAAATCTTTCTGGTTGAATAGATTAGGCTTAAATCAAGATACTGCGGGTACTTTATACCAAGCCTATTTAAAAGAAATTCCCAATGGATTTGATTACCAAAACATAATAGTAAATGCATACAGTGAAAGTGCTGACGATTATTTGGGTGCCATAAACGCAATTGAACCATTTTTAACACTCATCGATAAATGCATCAATAGAATATTAAGTAGAACTACTTTAATGATAGATGATGATTTAAAAGATTTCGTAGGCAATTGGTTAAAAGACAATGAAGTAGATATAGACAAAATAAAACCATATTTGAGGGTTCAATTTATGAGTCAAGAAGCAATTGAAAGACTTCAAAGATTATTGGAGAAATACAGCAATGCGCTGAAAACGAGCAAGCCTGCAGAAAATTTTATTATTAATTTAATTAAATACCATCAAGATATTATGAGGTCTAGAGGAAATTTAAACTGGGTGAGTATTGGTGCTGATAATAAAATAGCAGTACATAAATCAATTTATATTTCCGACCAATATATGGAGTTTATAAAGTCTAAAAAATGGATCAATTCGTATTATTTACCAACAGTAGATAGTCTACATAAAGGATTAACATATGAAACTCCTTGATACATTTAAAAATATAGTCAACGATATTTCTCCTGATATTTGCTGGTTTACTACATTCAATATCAACCTAGAATTAGTTGAGAAATACTTGCTTACTGCAATTGTGGGTAAAGAACCTAGTGAATTGAAACGGGCTGAAGATTATGAGGCATTGAATTTTGAGTTAAATAAATTCAACGTTAAAATTTGGTATGATTACAGAGCTTTGGATTTGAAACAAGGAAAAAGAACAACAGTTGACTTATATCCAATTCAGACATCTGTACTATTAAAGTCAAATACCCAAGAGCCAATTTTTCATCCTAAAGTAATCTTCTTAAAAGGTACTGATGGGGCATATTTAATTACGGGTTCATTTAATTTGACCATTGCAGGTTGGAGTAGTAATAGAGAATGTATAGTAATAAAAGAGATTAAAAATAAGGAGAATGGCCTACAGATAGTTGATTTTTTTAGGAATCTCAACTCTGATCTTCCAGATTTGAACAAGTTAACGAAATGGGCAAATCAATTATCGGAAGAAAAATCAACCTGGAAATTTGCTCACAACTTCAATACAGACAATATCCTCAATGAAATTAAAGGAAAAGAGCTTAGTATATGGTCTCCGTATTTTTCTAAAAGTACAGTTGATTTAATGAATGATATTAAGAAAATAGGGTTTAATAAAATCAATTTGATACCGGATATCAGCCAGTCTCAAAAAATTAGAATCATTCCAGTAGAGCTTGAAAAATTGATAAAAGACGATTCCATACAAATTCAAATTGACACAAATTGTAACAAAGAAAAACAAGCTCTTTTTCACGCCAAAGTATGGCTTTCCGAAAATAAAATTGCAGTAGGTTCCTGGAATTGTTCTTACCGGGCATTAGGTATTAAAACACCATTAAACGAAAAGAATATAGAAGCGGGAGTTATAGATATAATTAATTCAAAACAGAGAGCTGCTTTATTATTAAACCTAAAAAATATAGCTGTTAATACTATATCTGGTACTGAAGAGGTTGAAATGAACAATGAATGGAAAGAGTCTTTGAATGCCTATAGTATGAGTTGTAATATTATGGCAAACTGGGAAACTTTTAAATACGAAATGGTTTTAGAAGAAAAAGATACAAAGTATACGGTAGCCTTACCTCATAATCCTAATATTCGCTACCCTTTAAACAAAATCAGTAGTTTAAGTTTTATTGATGGTTTCAATCGTGTTCTTAAAAATAAATTGTTTACAATCTATAATACTAAAGAGGAAATAGTATTTATTGGGTATTTAAATGAAATTGGCAAAATAAAACGGCCTACTGATGGTTATGTTTCATTCTATGATTTATTCGAATCCTTAACCATTAATCCACTTGCAGGAACCAATAAATCCAGGGTTAAATATCAGTTTGAGGAAGAAGACAATAATGGTTCAGAAAAAGAAGAATTGCCTTTTTTTGCATATAGTGGTTATGAATCCTACTACCTGATGTTTGTCGCCTTACAAAAATTATTAGACACGATCAGTGAAAACAAAAGCAATCCCCTGAAATTGGAAGATTTGGGCTATAGACTTCCAAGCAGCTTAATTAATATTAAATCACTTTTCGACACTTCATTTCAAAAATTATTGGAAGAAAAAAAGGAAGACGATATGTTGTTTCATTATTTTATGGCAATGGAAATAAATGGATGTATTAAATTGTTTAATAAGTTTTCTGAAAATAAATTGGATGAAATCCTATTAGTACAATTTGTAAAATCATTAAAATTGGATAGCAAAGATTTGAAATTCATCACTAAGGCAATGACAGTAAAATGAATCTAATTACACCAGAATATATAAGCAATTACATTTCCTTTCAGTATAATCCTGATGGGAAAACAGATTGGAATTATGCACCAGAATCTATTAAAGATATTCCTAAAATTCAGGCGGAAGGTTCTGCTAAACTATGGAATATCCTGCAAGAAAAGGATGTAGCTTTATTGGCCGATGAAGTAGGTATGGGCAAAACATATCAGGCTTTGGCTATTATGATAACGATGTGGTTGCAAAAGCCCAATGCTAAAATCTTAATATATGCTCCCAACGAAAATGTAGCCTTAAAATGGATTAAAGAATATGAAACTTTTATCCGTTATCACTACAAGTTTACAGACGATAAAATAAAGTCATCTATAAATGGAGAGCCACTACGAAAAGCGGTTTATTGTGAAGGTCAATTGGAACTATTAAAGTATGTCAACCAAGGTTGGCCTTCTCTATATGTTTGCAAAACCTCTTCTTTAAGTAACTTCCTTTCAAAAAGAATTACCCAAGAGGAATTAGATAAATTAAATATAAACATCACAAAAAACATAGACGATAAATCTAGTGATATTGAAAAAGCAGATTGGATGTATCGTTTTGCAAAAAAGTGCAACGATTTTATTTATGAAAAATTAGCTGCAAATGACAAAACTCCTTTTGATTTAATTGTTTATGACGAAGCACATTATTTAAGAAATGCTCACGCAGATACTAATAGAAGCCTTGTAGCCCACGCCTTTTTTGCAAAGCGAGATGTGAATAATTATGAAGGACAAACTGAACCGATGGCTTTTTTGTCTCAAAAAGCATTATTATTAACTGCAACACCCAATCATTCCAGTTCAAGAAATATTGAAAGTATTGTTTCAATTTTTAATAACAATTATAAAGGAATACAACCTGATGTAATTCTAAAACAAATATGTGTAAGGCGTTTTAGAAGATTAAATAGCAAAACCAAACATCAGTATCGCCAGGAAATAGATGAACCTGTAGAAATGACTAGTATCAAGGAAAAGTTGTTCTTTGCGATGTATCAACGGTCATTGGTTAAACACAAAGCAGAACAATTTAAAAAAAGCAAAGATACCTCGAAAGCGCAAAATCCTTATCGATTACTATTCGGATATCTGGAAGGATTTGAGTTTTTACCTAATAGAAATAGTGAAACAATAAAAAAATCTAACGATCAAAATAAATCTACTGACTTTGAAGAAAGAGATGACAAAAAAGTTATTCAAGATTTAGCTGAAGCACATTTTAATGTATATAAAAAGTACCCGATACATCCAAAATACAACAAAACAGTAGAAAATCTTTCACCTGAAGATAACAATAGTCTGCACCCTGATAAAAAAGTGGTATTTGTTAGAAGGATTCCTTCGGTATTTGAATTAAGCAGAAGAGTGATACAGGCATACGATAATCAGTTTACTTCTCTACTATTGGATTCAAAAGCTTTTGATGTTCCGAACGATTTCAAAAATTGGGATGAAATTAAGTTGCGAAGATATTTTGCAACCAAAGCCAAAAGTATTTTTGAAGATAATGAGGAAATAGAAAATACAGAGGATGAAAGTTCCGAAATAGTTGAAGTAGATCACTATAACGTTTCATCAAAATACTATTCACTTTTTACTAAAAAGAAAGAAGGTAAATATAAAACCACGGATTGTTTTAACTTTAGAAATAGATTTTTAATTGACCTCAATTTATTTTCTATTTTTATGCAACCAGGTGCTGATTATCTGGGGGCAGAATATACATTTGAAGCCTACCAATATCAAGGGGATAAAAGAAATTACGCAGTAACAGCCCGTAAGCTAAGGTTTAACCTCCTAGAGACTAAAAAGCAAGATTATTTGTTTAGTTATATCAGTTTTCCTGCTGGTATTATTGAGAAACCAGCAACTACTCAAACTTTTCCAACTTTGTTTACGATATGGATAAATACCATCCAGAAATCTGACGATGAACTATTAATCGGTGCTTTAAAGGATTATGTTGCTTTTACAGAAATAGAAAAGGAGGCATTCTCCAATTATCTTTCAAAAGGACTATTGTTTGCCAGTAGTTACCTAATTGTGTTTTATGCCAGTTTTAAAAAAATTAGTATTGCACATAACACAAAACCGGATGAACTCTACATTGAATTTTGCAAAACAATAGAAAAAGATATGTTGCAAAAAGGACTGGCTTTTTTAATTGCGAAAGCTGTTACCACTTTTCAAATTTTCTATAAAAAAGAATTAAACCTCACTAAGGACAGTTTATTAAAAGAGAAATGGGTTTTCTTGAGTAACACTTCACCAGTTTATCCGGTATGTGCTGAAACAAATCGTAGTAATATATTAAAAGCATTTAACACTCCTTTTTATCCGAATGTATTAGTAGCTACTTCTGTATTGCAAGAAGGAGTTGATTTGCACTACCATTGCAATGAAATTATTCATTATGGTCTTGCTTGGACACAAGGGGACAATGAACAGCGTGTGGGTAGGGTAGATAGGCTAAATGGGAAAATGGAAAATCAACTCCGTGATTCGAGTAGTGCCATTTTACCCATTCATTACCCTTATCTAAAAAATACCATTGACCAAGACCAGACAGCCCGCTTTATTTTAAGAAAAAAAGAAGCTGAAAAATTAATTGACCAATTTGTTCCAATTGAACAAAGTAGTGAAATTAACTATTTAGAAAAAATGGATGATAGTGTTTGGAAAAATTGTTTTAACAATCCCATACATACTGAATTTGAAAGCACAGACCCATTTCCTGTAGATTATCACTACGATTTTAAAAATTTAGAGCCTGTATATTTGAATTGCCAAGACTCTACATCAAGTAAAACTATTTTAAATCCTATTTTGAGTGCGTTAGCAAATCATTTTAAAAATGAGTTTTATATTTATGATACTAACCTTCAAAATGCAGATAACAAAGTCTTTGCTATAAAACATATTAGAGCAAACAAACGGCATCAACCTATAATTGCAGAATTCAACTATTATGAGCCGGGGTTACATATTTTGGGAAAACCTGTGTATTATTTAAGAATTAAAACTCCTATTTATCGTCGAGGATATAAATATGATAATCTTGAATATTTTGAAAATCAAAAAAGAGTGTATAACAATAATCCAGTGTTAAAAATTGGGTTTGAAAATAATCGAAAGGACGAATTTAAGTATTTTGTATTTCTAGATTTACCATTGTTTTATACTGATAAACAACAAATTAATTTAAGCGATAAAGAATTAATTCAGGAAGTTACAGATTTAATAACGTTTGCTGATGATTTAGAAAACACCTATACTCAACATAAAGACATAAAGAACGAAAGTATAATAGAAGATAATCTATATCAATTACAAAACAAATCTTTTGAATTATCTAATGATAGGGGGGATAGCGAAGATCACAATTGGCTATCGAATAAAAACTATTTATATAGAGAAGATAAATGTTTGGTAAAAGCAGATTTATTAAACCACATTTATAATAAAAATAGGAATGAAGTATTTGTAAAATACTACAGAAAAAATAGAAGTGATTTTCGTTGTGTAGGTTTTTATAAAAATGATGCCTTGGAAGAAGAAATAAAACTCTATAATTACATTTTTGAGAACCAATAATATTTAAAAAACGGAGAATTAAACAGGATAAATTATAGAAAATAATTACATAAAGTATTCAATTAATATATCAAACACATATAACTTATAATCAATACAATATAATATTTTTAATATGCAAAAAAACATACAAAATAGTCTGCTAATTAACCTACTGTCAATTATTTTGAGAGTGATTTAAACTTATTAAATACAACTTTTTTTTTCACTGAACTTCCACCAAAATTCCCTGTACAACATAATAAATAAGTTTTTTCAAAACTGGTTTATTAAATCGATGCGTTAGCATTTCTGCATACAATTGCAATTGTCCGCTATATTTTCCAGCATAAAAGGGAGAGCTAGTATTTAGGATATCTTCTTTCTTTCCTGGAAATGATTTGTAATCAATCAAAATCAATCCTTCATTAGTTTCTAATACCAAATCTGCTTCTCCTTTAATGTAATGGCCATCTTTTGGATGTTCCAAATGAATTTCAGGAAATTCATTTATAATGTTAAATTTTTTGGTTATGTAGTTATTAAAAAAAGTAACATTTTCTACGAATGACAATTCATCAATTCCAATTTCATTATTAATATTTAATTGCTTTACATCATCTACAAATGATTTTTTGTTTTTTAAATATAACATTTGATGCAATACATTACCCAGTTTATCAGGTTCATCCATTATAAATTTCAGACGGGGATGTATTTCATCCAGTATTGTGATAGAACATTCTGTAATAGCCTTGGCTTTACTTGGCGAAATATAATAGGGAGTATCCTGTAATTTAGGAGTATATTTTTCGTAATACTTGGCCTGCTCAAAAATTGGAGGATTAGTGACTTCACTTTCAAAAATAAACTTTTCATAGGCAATAGGTTTTCCTATTGAAAACAAATCTATTGAGGCTGTAGACACTGTATCCAGGTTATTAGAATCATATACTGCTTCCCAATTAAAGTTTGATATAGTCTGCTCTATCCAGGATAAATTTTTCTTGGTATTGGAAGTAAAAATAAGACTGTCCCGTGAACGAGTAACCCCTACATACAATAATCTCTTTTTCTCATTAAGGGATTCATTATAAATACTGGTAAAATTATCAGTTTCAACAATCTCTGAAATTAAATCAGAAGTAGGCTGAGAGGCAGGACCAAAAGGCCAAAATAGGAATTCAATATAGCGGTTTTTCAAAGGGTTTACTATTTCAATTTGTCCTGTGTATTTTACCCTATCTTTAAAAAAAGCTTTCTTATAAAATTCACTATCAGTAAAATAATCCTTTTCCAAATCAACTAATACAACAATAGGCCACTCAAGCCCTTTCGATCTGTGATAGGTCATCAGTTGAATAGCATTCTCATCATCGGCTACGGCTTGTTGTTGATAGATAGTATTTTCTTCTACAAAATTCAGAAAACCATATAAACTACTTCCTATGTTATTTTTATAACAACTGTTTTCATACTCTTTTGCGGTCTCAATGAACTGTAATAGGTTGGCACGCCTTAAAGCAGGATTGCCAAAGTTGGTGAGTTCTAAAAAGAAATTAAACTGATTGATAATAAATGAAATAGTGTAAACCACTGAAAATCCTTTTATGTGTTCTTTTAACTCTACTATTTTTTCATTGAATGGAGTATTCTTTAACCAATAGTCAGGATTGGCCTCTGGTGCTCCACTTTTTATATCTTCTAAAAAATTAAAACGGTTCTCAAAAAGGTGCTCCATAGATGTTGAATAGCCTGTCAATAATGCCATTTCTGCATTGGCCAAAGAAGCTGAAGGCTCCAGTAATAAAGAAATACAGTTTTTTAAAAATCGATATTCCACTGTATCGAGCAAGCCTCCAGTAATGGCATTTACCCTTAAACCTACTTTTAGTAGTTCAGTTGATAAAGCGGCTACATTAACGTTGGTACCCAATAACAAACAGATATCAGATCCTTTTAATTTTCGGTAAGCAGATAGGTTTTTGTCATATATTTCAATGTTTTGTTCAAGCAATGTTTGTATCTTATTAGCTAACATATTCTGAGAATGTGCTTTGGTAGCTCCCTTTAAAGAATCCTTCGCGCCACTTTCCAAAAAATTCCAAAATTGGACACCTTCTATTCCTTTGATATTCTCTTTTGTTTCTCTTACTGGAAACAGAGAAATTGTCTCTTTTCCTTCCATTGGGTGAATTATTACCGTTTCTTTCCAATTGTTGAATAATTTCGAATCATCTGTACCGAGTAATTGCTCTCTATTTTCCAAATAGAGCGGGGTAATCTGATCTTTTAGGTTTTCCGAAAACAATTGATTGGTCAAGTAAACCAATTCTGGAGAAGAACGCCAAGACATTTTGAGCATTTCAACTTTTAGATTGAAATCGTTTTTTGTTGAAAACTGCATCATAATTTCATCTATCAAAACCGGATCAGACCCTCTAAATCCGTAAATAGATTGTTTGGGATCGCCTACCCAATAGGATTGTTTAACCAAATTGGAAAGTTTAATAAAAAGAGAAAGTTGAATCGGATTGGAATCCTGAAATTCATCAACCATAACCAACTGTAAAGTTTGTTTGATTTCTTTCTGTACGATTTCCTTATCCAATAATTCAAGGAAATAGACTTCCATATCAGTGAAATCAATATATCCGTAATTTTGTTTGTGACTCTTATAGTTTTCTATACTTCTGCCGGCAAGAGTAAAAATAAGCATAAGATATTCAATATATTTCTTTTGTAATACTTCAGACTTAGAGATGTCTAATGGTAAAAGTTGTTCTCTGATTATACTATATTTAGCTGCATTATAAGCTTCAATAACTTCTTTTTGAAATTTTTCGATAAGATGTAAATCTTTAACTTCAAGTTCTTTTCCAATAATCTTGTCAATCTCTAATTTTAGTTCAATGGCATTTCTGTAACGCGCATTATTAGCTTCATTCTCTGATAAAGTAGTACTATTGTGTTTAAAAATATCTTTCAGTTCTTTTTCTTTAAGTGTCCCTTTAAAAATTTCTTTTGCCTGAGCGATTGAATGGTTTACACTTGTTTCGTCATCAACTAAATTAATCTGGTTACTTAAACTGTTATCAACTAAATTTTTTACATCAGCTTGCCATTGATTGGGGTTGTAGGAATTATAAAGGCCTTCCTTAAAATCAAAATTGAAGGAAAGGGTATTGAGTTGTTGTAATTCTCTTTCTGTAGGTACTTGTGCAATTGAAGATGTGAAAAATAATTCTTTTTCATTTTCGGATATTTCCATTATTTCTGGAGAAATCCCCAATAAATACCAGTATTTTTTTATGAATCGATACCCTACAGAATGAACGGTACCAATAAGTGCATCATTTAATTGTTGAGCTTCATCAAAGAATTGATTTTGCAATAATTTTGCTTGTGCTCTTTCTTTAATCTCATTGGCTGCTTTTGTGGTAAAGGTGGTAAACATAATCTCGTTAGCAGCACCTCTATTTTCTTTAACCCATTGTGTGAGTTTTTCAGTAAGAGTATACGTTTTACCGCTTCCGGCACCAGCATATATAAAAGTGATATTTTTCATAAATTAATTTAATAAACCTTTAAACAATTTTAAATCGGAGTAAGCTTCTTTTCTTTTATTCTTGCCATCTTTTGGAAGTTCAATTTTTCCACCTGATGTATGATACGATAATCCTTCAAGTGGATATCCTTCTCCTATTTCAATTTGCCCTTCTTGAAATTCTTGCCATCTGAAGGATAATGATTCCTTTGTTTTTTCTAAAACGGTTATATTTGAAAAGTCACAATTGATAAGTTCAATATTTTCTCCTTTGAGTAAAGCTGTTGTTAATAGTTTATTTTGATTAAACAAAAAATATCCACTGGCATTTAATTCCAAATGATTTAATGCTGCAGCATACAAACTCAATTGTATAGCTTCTTCATTGGCTAGTTTTTCTTTGTATTTCTTGTCGGAATACGTCCATTTCATATCAATGATAAATGGCTTTCCTTTTGCGTCTTGTAAGACCAAATCAATAAAACCGACTACATTAATTCCCAATGATTCAATATAACAATCTCCTTCATCTGATAGTGGTTTTTCACAAGCGATTATAGTAAATCCATTTTCATTAATTAAGGATACTAAATTTTTAAAGGATTCAAAAAAATGTTTTTTAAATAAGGTAAACTCAAATCGATTTTCTTCTTGTAAAAAAGACATTCCTTCTTGTTCATTAACTTTTTGAAATTCATTTAGTAAAGTTTCATCCGAAATTGTGATGGGGTAAATGCCATTTAATTTGGCACCATTTAGAAGGTTTTCAACTATTTTGTGGGCAATGTTTCCTTTTAACAGATTCCCTTCAGGAACGCTTTCTATTTGTGTTGGTTTTAGCTTCAAAACATAATTTACTATCCATTCAAAAGGGTAATGAATTAATTTTTCGATACTCGAAGCACTTTCTATTACCCTTCTTTCAAATTGCTTGGCAATATCCAAAGAAAGATAGTCAACTGCACTAGGCAATTCTATTAGTTTGTTTTCGGTTATAACCCCTTTTTCAAAGAAAGTAGTATCTAATTTTATTAAATCTTCTGGACAGTCTATTTTAATTAATATATTTTCAGAATAATCTTTAAATAATGTCTCCAAACGAATATGAAACGGATGTTTTTCAACTTCATCCTGAATCACACAGCACAAAATCAATTGGGTATCAATTTTGTTTAATCCCATTACTAATTGATCGAAATATAACTTTTTGTAATCTTGATAATAGGCAGAATTGTTTTGTAGGAAATTAATTTCTTCTCTAAGTAAAAAATCAGAAGGGTTCTGTGGTGCCGGATTTCCATAAAAATCTAATTGGATAACTATCTTTTCACAATTGGATGAAATCTTACTGAAATCCTTGTAGCAATCAGGACTTCCCAATTGCTTATTGTAGTTCAAGAAGCTTTTAGGTTTATAAATTTGATTATAAGCTTTAACTACATTGTTCAAGTCTTGTTCATCTTCTATTAAATCTAAGGTGTCTTCACACATTTGAAATATATAAAGAAATTGCTCCTGTAAACTGTTTTCTTCAAAAACACCTGCCATTTTCATACTCCATTTACTCAAATAACCTAAAATAGATTTTGCCTTTTGAATTGACTTTTCATCATCTGTTTTTTTGAAATCTAAAAAGAGGTCAACAATCAACCTGTTTTCTTTTGCTATTTTTAGATCAGGATCATTAAGGAATTCATCAATCAAAATGTTCCAATTATCATTTCCAATTCCAGGCTGTTCAGTAAAGCATTTTAGCAATTTTATTTTTAGACCGAAAGGCAATGGAGAATACTTTAATTGCAGAAAAGACAAAAAAGTATTAGTGTTAAATGAACCCGTTATTGCAGGTAACACCAATTTAAATAATTGAATTATTTGCGGCTGTGACTCGGTTTGATGTGAACCTGAAGCTGTTTTATGAAAGGACAAAAGACTGAAATCGAAATCTACATTATCTCTACTTAAAAATAAATGTTCAGATGCATCTGACCAAAATGCCATAGCGTCATTCAATTCCTGTATAGTGTTGAATTGAAGTAAAATTAAACTTTTGTCATCTTGAAGGCTATTGAATTTTTTTAAGGAATTTAAGTTCGCACCAGCGTAACTTGAAGTCAAAGCTTCTTTGAAATTAGAAAGATTATTTTGGGCACGGTCATTTTCTTCTATAGATTTAAGATAAGTAATCTTGTTTCCCAATAGTTGAAAGACTTTTTGTAAATAGGGGGGAAGATAATTTTCATTGTCAACCAACTGAATTTCTTCCATATATAGATTGGATATTTTTTCGGGTGTCAATTGGTCTAAAACAAGTTTCCATCTATCTGCTTCACCTATATATTCATTACTTTTTGATTGAAATTGCTTTTCAATAATTGAAAATTCCTCTAACCGTTTTGGTTGATGATTCATTTTATAATTCCATCCAAGTGAAACTAATGTGTCACGATACAATAATAACTTTTCGGTTACTTGGTATTTGTTTTTATTGAGTGATTCTGCGTAAAAGGAGCTTTTATAATTTGCAGTTAGTGATTCAAGATAACTTTTTAATCGAACTTGCTTTGAGGGATAATCTCTATACAGCCCTAATTCCCTTTCAAGTAATGAGAGTAATCCTTTTGGCCCTATTGAGGGTATTTCGCTTGTATTGTATGTGATGTCATCAAAAGAGGTGGAAAAAAGGAATTTCATAAGCAATAAAATGAATTAATTAGCTAGTAGTAATAATGTTGCTTCGTTTTGCAGAATATATGAAAACGTGCAGCTATTCAGCTCCTCCGTTTTTTTTAATTGACACTGCAATTTATAAAAAACTTTATAATTAGTTGACATTAAAACCTATTAATAATTGTCTAGCAATTAAAAATTTTCTGACAATCCATTAAATAAAATTATTTGAACTAAAAACAATCATAGGCGTTGGCTTGCAGGAACAAAAAGAAGACGTATGGGGTCAAATTAATTCAGTGAAATAAGAAATGAGTGGAGTTATTTATTAATTGAATGTAAGAAATAAAAAAC
>CAMBHH010000013.1 GCA_945866505.1 Flavobacterium psychrophilum | reverse complement strand
ATTGGGATAATCGTATACGAATATTCTAAATTTCCAGCCTTAACTCTATATTTTTCGTGAGCTAGACCTTGCGGACTCCAACTGTTATCGCCACCAACTCCCGTTTGTCCGTAATCAATATTGATATTGACCAATTCTCGCTTTTTAATATCTGTGGAATGGCGTTGCATTTTCTTTTCACCATCATCAAAATCATCATTGTATTGATGGTGTGCGCTAAAACTCAACAATTCTGGTCGTTCAATTTTAACACCTTTTCCCTTATCGTTGGTAAAAGTTACCCAACGCACATCGGTTTTGTACCCATTTTCTTGAGGGCGGATATAAGAAAAATACAAGTCGGAAACTGAAGCTTTAAATTGACCCACCAATGCGGATGTTTTTCGGTCTTGATAATTTTCGTGTGGTCCTCTTCCGAACCAGTTTACCGTTTGATACTCGTCTTTAAGTATTAAATTATTTCCAAATCTAGGCAAATGAGGCTGGGCTATATTTATATTTTGCAATTGATTATGTACTTTAATTTCACCCAAAGTATTTATGGTATAAGAAACTAGTATTTGTCCTTCAACCGCTGGTAAATCAAAACTAGCTTGAATGGTCAATCCGTCCTTGATCTCGTTTTTTGACTTGATTTTAATTTCTTTAGCATCTTTCAAGAATTTAACCCCTATTAAGATTTGATTTTTAGTAGCCTGCTTCCATTTAGCTAATGTTTTTTGTGCTTTTGCACCAAAATCATTATCGGTAGTTGCTCGCCAAAAATTGGGTTCAATGCCTTTTAGCAATATATTTCCGTTTCCATAATCCAAAGAGCTTAGTGTTCCCTTAGCATTATCGAATTCTATTTTGAAATTTGGATTTGAAATTGTAGTCATTGCCCCTTGTTTGGACAATGAAATAGTTCCCTTCACTTCGGGTTTTGCTATTGCTACTTTTTCATTAGGCAACTGAAATTGTTCATACGCCACGATGTGATTGATTGGCATTAAATCAGTAGCTGTTTTATTTAAGGCATAAATATTCAGATGGTATTCAGCAGTTTTATTGTCCAATTTTGGCAAATCAATTTTAACTAAGTTGGTTTCATACGAAGGAATATCCAATATTGGCAAAACCCCAGAGGCTATTTCGATTCCATTCTCCAATAGTTTCCAGGTAAATTGAAATTGATTCAAGTTCGTGAAATCATATATATTCTTGATGGCAATTTCGCCTTCTTTCAAATTTGAGGCTTTGAATTTAATGTATTGATATACTTTTTTTACTTCGTTTAAGGCTGGATGTGGGCTTCTGTCTGGAGCTACAATTCCGTTAGAACAAAAGTTTTCATCATTTTGATAATTGAATCCACCAAAATCACCACCATAACCCCAATACTTTTCTCCTGCTTCATTTTTGGTTAAAATCCCTTGATCTACCCAATCCCAAATAAAACCACCTTGCATAGTAGGATAACTTTCTATAACATCCCAATAATCCTGAAAATTTCCAGTGCTATTTCCCATAGAATGGGAGTATTCGCATTGAATCAATGGTCTAGTTTGTTTGTTTTTTACATACTCAATCATTTTTTCAATAGGCCAATACATCGGAGCTTGAATATCGGTGTTGGCATATCCTGTAGCTCCTTCATATTGTGTAGGTCTTGTGGTATCGTGCTCTTTTAACCATTTGTAAGTATCGAAAAAATTCTCTCCATTGCCTGCCTCATTTCCTAATGACCAAGTAACGATGCAAGGATGATTTTTATCTCGTTCGAACATTTTAATGGTTCGGTCTAAAAAAGTTCCTTTCCATTGCGGCAAATAAGCTGGGTGAACTGCTTGTTTTTTCTTGTTACCATCCAATCCTTGATTTGTGGCGCCCATACCGTGAATTTCTATATTGGCTTCATCGATAACATAAAAACCATATTTGTCACATAATCTATAAAAATGAGCGTTTTTCGGAAAATGAGCACAACGAATTGCGTTTAAATTGTTTTGCTTCATTATCGTCAAGTCTTTCAAGGTAAGTTCTTCAGAAATAACGTGTCCTTCGGTTTCGCTATGGTCGTGAATATTTACACCTTTAATTAATACCGGTTTTCCGTTCACTAAAAACTGATTGTTCTTGATGGCGACATTTCGAAAACCAACTTTAATGGATGTGGCCTCGGTTACTTTTCCGTTCTTATCTTTTAACTCTATTAGCAAGGTATATAAATTGGGCGTTTCTGCATTCCAAGTTTTAATATCAGATAATTTTGCATTAAAATTAATGGTAGTATTACTTCTTTTTTTAATATCAACCGATTTATTTTCAGAATAAACTGCTTTTTCAGCGTCCAACAATTGAATTGAAACGGTATTTTTTGAACCGCCATTAGAATTATTACCTACTTGAAGCGATAGATTAAAAACACCATCTTTGTAGTCATTTTCTAAATCTGAAATCACACGAAAATCTTTTACAGTAACTTTATTAGTAGCGTAAATAAACACATCACGCTCGATGCCGCTTATTCTCCAAAAATCTTGATCTTCTAAATAGCTTCCGTCGTGCCAACGCAAAACTTGCACCGCAACTGTGTTTTTCCCTTTCTTGACTAAATTGGTGATATTAAAATTAGATGGAGTTTTGCTGTCTTCATTATAACCCACTTTTTCCCCGTTTACCCACACGTACATTGCGCCACTAACGCCTTCAAAATTGAGGTAAATGTCTTTTCCGCTCCAATTTTCAGGAACTTCAAACTCTCTTTTGTAACTTGCGTTGTTGTTGGTATTGTGTGGAATAAAAGGCGGATTGGGCGGAAACATATAAATGATATTGGTATAAAACGGAATGCCATATCCTTTAATTTCCCAATTAGAAGGTACTTCAATTTTGTCCCAACCTATCAAC
The DNA here is from genome assembly GCA_945866505.1 of Flavobacterium psychrophilum. GTDB lineage: Bacteria > Bacteroidota > Bacteroidia > Flavobacteriales > Flavobacteriaceae > Flavobacterium > Flavobacterium psychrophilum_H. The sequence goes on along the minus strand of CAMBHH010000013.1, from coordinate 26,048 downwards.
GAGAATCCTTCTTTATAGAAATCCGCTGGTCTTTCTGTTACACTATTAGCATAATAAAAATCCCAACTGCCATTTAATGATTTGTAAAAAGGAGAATTATTCCAACTTTCATTTAGTAACGCACTCGATGCGCTGTCATATCTATAAAAAGAAGCCGTTGGTTTCTCTCTATTGATTTGAAAAATCTCAGGATTTTCCCACTCAGGATTTTCCCATTGTGGAGCCGCGTATGTTGGTTTTTCTACTTTTTGTGCTTTAATTGAAAAAATAGGCAATACTAAAAATAAAATGACTAAAGGATTAATCTTCATAATGAATGAATTTGCAGGTTATAAAAATCTATTTTTTCGGGCTAGGAATTACTGTCGCATAATTTTTGAAACGTAACCATTCTTCACATTGTACTGTCCAATTCTTGCTGGTTCCGCTATTGCCTAAACCAAAGCCATGCGATCCTTTTTCGTAGAAATGAATTTCACACGGAACTTTATTGTTTTTTAAAGCTAAAAAATAGTTGATACTGTTTTCGACAGGAACCGCCTTGTCATCTACTGCATGCACAATGTAAGTTGTAGGAGTTGCAGCATCAATTTGTTTTTCGTTAGAATATTTGTCAATCAATTCTTGGGAAGGCGCATTTCCTAACAAATTTGTTCTGGAACCTTTATGAGTGATTTTTTCATCCATTGAAATAACAGGATAAATCAATACAGAAAAATCTGGTCTGGCACTAATATCATCTGACACTTTATACACTTCATCTTTGTAATGGGTTGACAATGTCGAAGCTAGATGTCCACCAGCAGAAAATCCCATAATACCCACTTTTTCGGCATTAATAGCCCATTTTGTTGCATTTCTTCTTACATATCGAACGGCTTCTTGCGCGTCTTGAAGTGGTCCAATGGTTTTGTCTTTCATTATCTGGTCACTAGGCAATCTGTTTTTTAAAACAAAGGCTGTTATACCTAAAGTGTTTAGCCATTTGGCCACTTTGAATCCTTCTTTATTTATAGCCAAATAAGCATAACCTCCGCCGGGACAAATCACAATTGCTGTTCCATTTGGGTTTTCTGGCACAAAAACAGTCAATGTTGGTGTCGTTACTTTGCTTACATTATTGACTATTCCGTTCTCTAAAACGGGGATTTCTTTGTAGCTTTCTGAGTTTATGGCACCGGGAATTGCTGTACTCCAGAGTGAAATTTCTGTGTTTTGTACCTGTGAAAATCCCGTAACACCTAAAAAGAAAATAAGTATTGGGAAAGATCTAGTTATAAAATGAATTTTCATAGTTTATATTTAATTTAATAATGCTCCTTAGACTTAGTCTTTGGATTTCTTCTCAGAAAGAAACATATAAACCATTAAAAAAATTAAGGTTTATTAATTTCAAAACTTGTGTATTTTAATTATTTGAACTGAAATACTTGCGATTCTGTTCTACTTGCTTCTAGTATTTTTGACAATTCGGCAACTTTTTCAGGCATTTTCGTAGCCAAATCATTCGTTTCGGAAATGTCATCTTTAAGGTTGTATAGCTGGTAACTGCCATTTTTATTGACATCGTATTTTATCAATTTCCAATTTTCTTGTCTTATAGCTTGTCTTCCGGCTAATTCGTGAAACTCCCAATACAAATAATTATGTTTTTTTTGATTTCCTTTGTTCAAGAGTGTTGGAAGAAAAGAAATACCATCAACTGTAGTACTGATATCTGTGTTTGTAAGTTCTGCAATTGTCGGCATCACATCCCAAAAAGCAGAAATATGATTCGATTTGCTTCCATTGGCAATTTTGTCTTTCCATTTGGCAATCATTGGAACCCGAATTCCCCCTTCGTATAAATCTCTTTTGTATCCTCGAAGAATTCCATTGCTATTGAAATAATCTGGATCGGCACCACCTTCTTGATGCGGTCCATTATCTGATGTGAAAATGATAATAGTATTTTCTTCTAAACCCAATTCTTTAATCTTTGCAACGATTTCGCCCACTTGATCGTCCAATAAAGTAATCATTGCTGCAAAAGCAGCGTGACTTTGGGGCTGCGATGCGTATTCTCCTGTTTTTAAACCATTGTTATTTGGCTTCGCCTTATAATTTTTTTCAGGATTAAATTTCCCGACAAATTTGTCCAAATACCCTTTTGGAGCCACCAATTCAGCGTGGGGCAGAGGACTTGCGTAATACAAGAAGAACGATTCTTTTTTATGCGTTTCTATAAAAGAAAGCGCTTTTTGATGAATTAAATCCGGAGCATATTGACCATTATTAGTTCCTTCATTTTCTGTTAAAATCACTTTGATTTCATTATCCCATAAATGATTTGGATAATAATGATGAGCCAACGCTTGACTATTATAACCATAAAAAGTATCAAATCCTTGTTGCAAAGGATCTCCTTCAGAACCCGGAAATCCTAAGCCCCATTTTCCAAAAGCACCTGTAACATATCCATCTGATTTTAGCATTTCGGCCACGGTAAAAGCCACTTTTGGTAACGGATATTGTCCTTCCGGTTCTACTTCTTTATTTCCTCTAATTGGAGAATGTCCGGAGTGCTGTCCCGTTATTAATGCTGATCTAGAAGGCGCGCAAACCGGTGCTCCTGAATAATGCTGGGTAAAAAGCATTCCCTCTTTGGCTAATTTGTCAATATTGGGAGTTAGAAATTTTTCTTGACCATAACAGCTTAAATCTCCATATCCCAAATCATCTGCAAGAATGTATACAACATTAGGTTGTATTCTATCTACGATACGATTTTTTTGTGCATAACACAAAATCATTGTAAAATGGAATAAAAATAATAGTGCTGTTTTTATATTGGGCATAAATCATTGATGAAAGTTATGAAACTATTCTAATTTTAATTCGGCAATATTGTTGCTTGTTTTTCCACGAATTTTTTCATAGCTCGCAATCATTTCATTTAGTTTTTTTGGATTGGATAGCGCCAAATTGTGTTCCTCACCAATATCTTCTTTTAGATTATATAACTGATAATCTTTATTATTTCCTAACTCGATGTTGACATCTTTGTAAACTGCTTGACCTTTATACGGAGGAATCATTGCCCAATCTCCTTTTCGAAAAGCTGTTTTAGAAGTAGCTTCAAGAACTAATTCTTCTCGGCCTTTATTGTTTTTTCCTGTAAATACTTTTATCAAGTTTTCACTATCGGGCGTTTTTACATCGCTACCAACTAAAGAAGCTAAGGAAGACAATAAATCAATTTGGCAAACTAATGCGTCTGAAACCGCTGGTTTTATTTTTCCTGACCAATTCACAATAAAAGGAACTCGCGTTCCAGCTTCGAATAAACTATACTTACCTCCTCTTAGTGGTCCAGCAGGGTTGTGTTTTCCTGTTTTTTCGACAGCATCATCATTATAACCATCATTTAATACTGGTCCGTTATCACTTGACAAAACAATAAGGGTGTTTTCTATAAGGCCTTCTTTTTCAAGTGTTTTGATAAACTCGCCAATGGTCCAATCAGCTTCCAAAATAACATCTCCTCTTGGACCCATTCCGGATTTTCCAGCAAAACGAGGATTTGGTATGCGTGGTACATGAGGCTGATCTATAGCATAGTAAAGAAAAAATGGTTCGCTTTTATGAATTTTAACATAGTCATTTGCTCTAGCTAAAAAAGTATCAGACATCGTATAATCATCCCAAATAGCAGATTTTCCCCCAGTCATATACCCTATTCTTGGAACACCATTTACAATACTATTGTTATGTCCGTGATGCCATTTCATTTTTACCAATTCCGGATTGCTGATAGCTGTAGGTTCTCCTTCAAAATTTTTGTCATAATTAACTTTCAAAGGATCTTTAGGATCAAGACCAACCACGAAACCATTCTCGATGTAAACCGTTGGAACCCTGTCTTTAGTTGCTGCTAAAATAAAAGAATAATCAAAACCTACTTCGTTTGGGCTCGGGCTAATTTTTTGATTCCAATCCAAATTACCTTGACCAAGACCCAAATGCCACTTCCCAACAATACCTGTATGATAACCCTTCTCTTTTAGCATTTTAGGAATTGTCATTTGATTGGTTTTGATTAGTAAAGGAGCCGTTCCTGGTAAAATTTTAGCATCTTTTTCTCTCCAAGGATAAACGCCAGTGAGCAATGCGTATCGACTTGGCGTACAAGTTGCCGAAGTAGCATAGCCATTGGTAAAACGAATACCTCCGTTTGCTAACTTATCCATATTGGGCGTTTTCAATTCTGTTGCTCCGTAGGCTCCAAGGTCTCCATACCCCAAATCATCGGCATATATAAAAACTATATTGGGTAATTTTTTGTTGGCATTTTCTTGTTGTGCTTTTGCTCTTCCTACGGTCAAAAAAATTATTAAAATCAATAGACCTCTCACTGCGTTTTTTGGTATTTTCATCAAATTTATTGTTTGTATGTTTATTATATTGACACTAATTAAATTTCAATACATTCTATTATATAAATGTGTTTTCATCTAAATAAAAATTAATTGAATAATTCAATTATATAAATAATTAATTAACTTTATGTCAGATAAAATGATAATAACATTATTGTAAACAAAAATAAACTTTAGAATTATTTCAAAGGGGTGTAATTAGTTCAATAAATAGGTCGGTTAGAGCATTTATAAGAACAAAAGAGTTATGTTCTAAAAATTCTTCTACTTTTACGAACTAGAATCTATTATGCTTATCTCGAAATTTTTTTTTAAAATTGCATTGTAAAAAATTATATAGTAACCTATAATATTTTGTGTTTACACTAATATTAAACAACCAACAGGACCAATCCAAATTTAAATTATAAAGTGATTATAAAATGCAAAAGACAATTCTAATTTTTCATTTATTATTTTTCTCATTAATTCAGTCTCAAAATGATGGTGCAAATTATGTTGTGCAATACCTTACAACTAATCAAGGTTTGCCTCACGATTATGTCACCTCAATAATTAGTGATGATCTTAATGCGAAATGGATAGGTACTGAAAATGGTTTAACTAAATATGACGGCTATGATTTTGAAAATATAAAACCAGGTAAAAATTACAAAAAACTAAAAAATGAAAATATTGAAGTTCTTTTCAAAGACCATACAAACATTATTTGGATTGGCACGAAGAGCGGAGGAATTTCATCTTTCGACCTAAGAAATAACACCATTAAAAACTACAATCATTTATTAAATTTAGGCAATAATGGTGACATTAATGTTACCACAATTGCATCGGATAAAGCTGGAAACATTTGGGTTGGAACATGGGAAAATGGTATCTTTATCATCAACCCAACGACAAACAAGCTTATAAAACATATCAAAATAAAATCGGTTATTAACACAATAATAAAGGATAACGATTCTAATGTATGGGTCTCATTTCATCAAACACTTTCAAAATACAATTCTTCAGGAACTTCTTTGGCAAAATATGAATTTGGCGAGGGTATTTCGGATTTAATTCTGGATAAAGAACGCAATAAAATTTGGATAGGAACCACAGCAGGAAGTTCAAAATTATATAATTATGACTTGAATATTCAAAAAATAAATTCGATAGAAACAGGAATTTATACTGATTTTTATAAAACACTTTCGTTAGACGCAAAAAACAGACTTTGGATAGGTACCTGGGGCAAAGGACTTTACAGAAGTGATGATAATTTGTCGAAATTTACTAAAATAGAGCTAGCTTCTTTGAATTCTGAACGAATTCGTTCCAATTACAATACCATACTCAAGGTTCATCACGATAAAAACAATCAAGTCTGGGTAGCCACTGCCAATGGTGGTGTTGTAAAATTAATTGAAGGAAAAGGATTTGAAAATGCTAGTCAAAAAATTAATCTTGCAACCGTAAACGGCGATTTAAATTTTACTGCGATTTATAAAGGTAAAAACGGTTTGTTTGTGGGAACCCTCAATAATGGACTCTACGCAGGCACCGATTTTACTAATCTGAAACTCATTAACGAAATTGGATTAACTAAAATAATTGCGCTATACGAACATCAAAATAAATTATATATTGGCAGTAAAACTGGTTTTTTTATCTATGACATTTTGTTAAAAAAAATCATTTTTCGCAATAAGAATATCTTAAAAGCGACTGCATTTTATGTTGATAAATCGAACACTTTATATATAGGAACGCAACAAAACGGAATTGCCATTGTTCCTCTTAAGGACATTAATAGCAAAGACGCTTATTCTTTTTACTCAGATAATGACAAAGGAATTTATAAAATTGAAAACAACCGAATAACGAGCATTAAGGAAGATTCCAAGGGGAATATTTGGATTGGTACTTATAATGGCTTGCATCTGTATGACAAATCAAAAATAAAATTTAGTGCTAAATCATTAATGATAAATGATAAATTACCTAGCGTAATTATTAATTCCATCGCTATAAAAAATGACAATATATGGTTAGCAACGCCTAGTGGTTTAATAAAATTAGAATATAAAAACAACAAACTAATAATAAAAAACAAACTAACAGTTTATGAGGGTTTAAATAGTGATTTTATTTGTGCCGTAACTTTTGATGCAAAATCAAATGTTTGGTTGAGCACCAAAACACAAATTGTAAAATATAACGAACAAAAACATTCTTTTGTAAGCTATAACAGAAATGACGGTGTAAAAACAACATCTTTCAATAATAGAAGCGCTTGTAATTTTGAAAATAACGAGCTCTACTTTGGAGGTGTTGATAATATCACTTATTTTAATCCTAATGCATTAAGCGGTGCTAATGTTATTCCGGAAGTGATTTTTACGAAACTGCGAGTAAATAATAGTTTAGTTCAGTTTTCGACTGAAAAAAAAGAGAGTAATATTATTGATGAAAATTTTAGTTACGTTAGAAAAATACAACTCACCGATGCGGATAAGTTTTTCTCCATTGGGTTTATTACCAACGATTTCTCAGGGAGAGTAAATAGTAAATTCCGTTACAAATTAGAAGGGTACCAAGAAAAATGGTTTGAGATACAAAATCAAAATGAAGTCAATTTTGCTGGTCTTAATGCTGGAAATTACATTCTTAAAGTATCGGCAACAAGAGATAATCAAACCTGGAGCAAATCAAAAAATCTAGAAATTGAAATATTAAATTCACCTTGGAAAAGTCCTCTAGCTATTTTTATATATTTGGTGATCATTGTTTTAGTTGTTATATATATTTTAAAGTTCTATAACAATCAATTAAAACTTCAAAACAATTTAGAAATTGCTAAAAAGGACAAGGAAAAAGAAATTGAATTGAGTGAGTTAAAACTAAACTTCTTTACCAATATATCTCACGAATTCCGAACTCCGTTAACGCTAATTATTAGTCCACTCAACGAAATTATGGAAGATCTTGATGTCAGTCCAAAAGTTGCTAAAAAACTTAGCGTCATTGACCGAAATGCAAATAGACTTCTCAATTTAATCAATCAATTGCTTGATTTTCGTAAAGCAGAGTACGGACTTTTGCAATTAAATGTGTCCGAAGGGAATATCGTTCGATTTACGAAAGAAGTACATCTGTATTTTAATGAAATGGCAAAATCTAAAGAAATCAAATACAGGTTTAAGCACAGCGAAGACGAAATCCTCTTTCCATTTGATAGAAACAAAATTGAAATAGTGTTGTGTAATTTACTGTCTAATGCGATAAAATACTGTAAAGCTGGAGACAAAATTACCATCGAAGTATCAAGAAAAGAGGACTATTGCATCATCTCGGTTAAAGATACTGGTTTAGGAATGGAAGCTGATTATTTGGATAAAATTTTTGATCATTTTTACCAAATCAAATCGGCAGAATCAACAGAGATGATTGGAAGCGGAATCGGCCTGTCGTTTTCAAAAAAAATTATCGAACTTCATCAAGGTAGCATCGAAGTAATCAGCCAAATAAATAATGGTGCCGAATTTATTATAAAATTACCATTAAACTTAAATTACTACAAAAACCAAGTCGACACTAATTTCCTTAATACAGACAATATAGAAGCTTACGACATCAAATGGAATGAAAATCAAATAGACAATTTAAAAGTTAAGACTAAAGAAAACACCCTATTACTGATAGATGATAATCAAGAGATATTAGCGTATTTAAAAGATATACTTTCTGAATCTTATACCATTCTTGTAGCAAATAATGGAGATGAAGGATTTAAGATCGCCTCCGCCGAAATCCCCGACCTAATACTGAGCGATGTCATGATGCCAGGAAAAGACGGGATAACATTGTGCAAAGAACTTAAATCTCAAATTATCACTTCACACATTCCTATCATTTTATTGACAGCAAGAACTTCGACTGTATTTGAAATTCAAGGACTTCAAACTGGTGCTGATGACTATATTACGAAACCTTTTAATCCCACAATCATTAAGGCGAGAATTGCTGGTCTACTTGAGAACAGAAAAAAAATTAGAGCACTATTGTTGAATAAAATACAATTTGAGCCTACAGTAACGAAGATCGAACAAGGTACAAATACTGAAAGCGCATTTATTCATAAAGCCATTATTCTTGTTGAAAACAACTTGCAAAACAGTTCGTTTAGTATAGATAATATGGTCGATGAACTGAATATGAGTCAATCCACGCTATACCGTAAAATCAAGTCCTTGACTGGGTTATCCTTAACTTCCTTTATTCGTTCGATCCGACTAAAAAAAGCAGCGCATCTCATTTTGATAGATGATTTAAATTTAAGCCAGATTGCTTATGAAGTTGGTTTTAACGATTATAAATATTTTAAAATATCATTTGAAAAACAATTTGATTGTTTACCATCGAAATACAAGATGAAAATGACGAAAAAAAACTCTTAGCAATCAACTTTTTAATTTAACCTCGCTGTTTGCAATTCGCTTTTACTAATACACATTGCTGTTTCCAAAGTGTTCCGATGCAAAAACTGTTTTTGTATGTAGCAAAACCTAGAGCAGGATTAAAAACGATTATTAAATTTTGTAAATTATTTAAAATAAAGATTTTAGAGTTATAACTCCAGATATTGTATTATTGACACCCACTGTCGATTTCCTGGTTTAATTGGTAAATGAGCTATTTGACCCCTTATTTGAATTATTTGTACTACTACGAAAACGTTATTTCTATATAATTTTGTGTTAAATAATTAATAAAAATTCCTTAAACAGACAGCCTGTTTAAACCAAGGTTATTGCCTATTTAATAATCAGAACATCCATTACTTTTTTAACTAAAAACTTATACTATTTTTTCATTCAATTCAACAAATATTTGAAAAACATTATTTGAAAAATTAAAAATAACCAAGAAATTAACTACACGAAAATTTAAACCAATGAGAATAAAACAAACCAAATCTTATTTATTTCTTAGCTTAATGATTTTACTGGGAATGATTCAAACCTTGCGGGCACAATCATTGGAAGTAACAGGAACGGTAACTGATAACCAAGGCGTTCCAATTCCTGGAGTAAACATAGTTGAAAAAGCCACTAAGAAAGGCACTAGTACTGATATTGATGGGAAATACAAAATTAGCACCTCTTCAAAAAGCGTACTTGAGTTCAGTTTTATTGGTTTTGAAACAAAAGTAATTGCTGTCAACGGTAAAAGCGTCATCAACCTTAAAATGGCGTCTTCAGCAACCGAAATGGATGCCGTTGTTGTCGTAGCGTACGGCAAACAGAAAAAAATTACGCAAACAGGGGCAATCGGAACAATAACGGCAGAACAATTAAGTCGATCACCTAGCGCTAATATTGCCAATAGCTTAGCAGGTCAAATAACAGGGATTTCTACTGTTCAGGCATCTGGAAGACCAGGAGCCGACGATCCTAGAATTTTTATTCGTGGTATTGCATCACTTTCAGAAGATAGATCACAGCCACTGGTCATAGTTGATGGAGTAGAACGACCTTTTACTAGTCTAGATCCAGACGAAATCGAAACATTCTCCTTGCTCAAAGATGCATCTGCAACTGCAGTTTATGGAGTACGTGGTGCGAATGGCGTTATAATTGTTACCACCAAACGAGGCAAATTGGGTAAAGCAGCTATAACAGCTAGCTATTCGCAAGGATTACAACAAGCTACGCAATTGCTTAACTTTGCAGATAGTTACACCTATGCACAAGCATACAATCAATCGCAAAGAAATGATGGAGTTCCTGAAAATGATTTAAGGTTTACACCAAGAGCAGTTGAAGCATTTAGAACTAACTCTGACCCAATTATTTTCCCAAATACCGATTGGCTGGACTATATTTTAAAGCCATTTGCAATGCAATCAAGAGCCAATGTCAATATTTCTGGTGGTAATGATAAAGTAAAGTATTTTGCTTCACTTGGGGCGCTGACACAGGACGGTTTATTTAAAACTTTTGAATCCGCTTACGATTATAATTTCGCATTTAGTAGGTATAACTTCCGAACAAATCTTGACATAGAAGTTACCAAAACTACCAAGTTAGGTATTACCATTGGTTCTCAAATTGGAGTGAGAAATGAACCAATAACCAAAGACGGTATGGAACAATTGTTTAGATTAATATATTGGGCAGCGCCTTTTGGTAGTCCGGGGATAGTAGACGGCAAATATATCGTTAATGATTCATTCTACATTAGAGATCCTAAAAACGAAGGACTAGACCCATTTTACGGACGTGGCTATAATAACATTCTTGAAAACAGACTGAATTTTGATTTAGATTTAACTCAGCAATTAAATTTTGTAAAAGGTTTAAATTTTGGATTCAAATTATCAAATAATACATATTACAATCACACCAAATCTAGAAGTTCATCGGTAATTAGATATGCGCCAATCTATTTAAGCGATATTGCCGGCAGACCACTTCTACCGGGAGAAGATCCTAACACAATCGTGTATCAACCCTCTGGTTCGAACGCAGATCTTGGTTATTCAGAATCACAAGGGCAAGGAAGAAACTGGTATTTTGAAAGTCGTTTAAATTATAATCGAAAATTTGGTTTGCATAATTTTGGAGGCCTGCTGTTGTACAATCAACAAAAAGTTTATTTTCCGTCACAATTTCCAGAGATTCCAAGTGGATTAGTAGGTATTGCAGGTCGTGCCACTTATGATTATAACAATAAGTACTCTGTTGATGTCAACATTGGATACAATGGTTCAGAGAATTTTGCAAAATCACAACGATTCGGTTTTTTTCCAGCAGTTTCGGCAGGTTGGGTAATTTCAAAAGAATCTTTCATGAAAGCGCTACCTGTTATTAGTTTCTTAAAAGTAAGATATTCTTACGGAATTGTAGGTAATGATAAAATTGGCGGACGACGTTTTCTTTATTTACCTGATAGTTTTAATCCTTTAAATACTGGTGCTGGATATAATTTTGGTACAGCTGTTACAACCAATCAACCTGGAGCTACAGAAAATCCAATCGGAAACCCCGGTGTAACTTGGGAAAAAGCAGCCAAACAAAATTTAGGACTTGAATTAAAATTATTTAGCGATAAATTTGGAATGGTATTAGAATTGTTCAAGGAAAACAGAAGCGATATACTAGTTACTAATCGTGGTATATTTCCAGACTATATGGGTACTAATTTCATTTCACAAGCTGTAAACATAGGCATTGTTGAAAATAAAGGATATGAAGTTGAACTCAATTGGAAAGAACAAAAAAACAAAAATTTTGGTTTTTTATTCAATGTAAATATGAGTTATAGCAAAAATAAAATTATCTTTCAGGAAGAAGTACCGCGAAATCAACCCTATCAATTTAGAACAGGGCAATCTGTTGGACAACCATTTGGTTATAATTACGATCGATTTTTTACGCAGGCTGACCTAGATTTTGTTGCGCTAAACAGAGCAAATAATACCCTGAACCTAGTACCTGACTTTTTAGAAAATCTAAAGCCTGGCGACCTAATATATAAAGACTTAAACAAAGATGGCTTTATTGACGCTGAGGACGAAACGGCTATCGGTTTTCCTGACTATCCAATGTTTAATTTTGGTATCAATTTAAGTTTTAATGTGAAAAACTTTGATTTTAATATGTCTTGGGCTGGAGCCACTAATACATCACGTTTGCTTGATGAAACCTTTAAAACGCCATTTGCTGGAGGAACACGAGGCTTATTGCAAACATTTCCTGATAACGCTTGGACACCAGAAACTGCAAACACGGCAACACTTCCAAGACTATCATTTCTTGGGAACGCCAATAACTCTCAACCATCTGACTTTTGGATACGGGATGCTTCGTACATTCGTTTGAAAACGCTAGAGACAGGCTATAATTTTAAAGGGATATTTTTCAAAAAAATGGGCATATCCACCTTTCGGTTATTTTTCAATGCTAATAATTTAATTACATTTTCTAAATTGAAAATTATTGACCCTGAATCAAGAACAAATTCCACTCCACAATATCCACTAACGAAATTGTATAATTTTGGAGTTAAATTAAATTTCTTATAAAAAATAATCACACTAAAAAACAAAATAATGAAGACAAAAATAATATTTTCAACTATTGTAGTATTTATGTTGCTAATAGTTAGCTGTGACAAACTAGAATTAGGTAATGAGTTTCTAGATAAAGATCCTAGCGGTGGTGATATAAGCAAAGACCAAATCTTTAGTTCTTATTTACTTGCAGATCGTTACTTAACGTCGGCCTATTCTTCTTTACCTTATGGACTTCCAACAACACAAACAAACAAAGGATTTAAAATGGCAATAGATGTCCTTGAGTCGTTGACAGATATAAACCAAACCTATTCGTTAACTTGGGGTACTGTGAATAAGTTCTATTACAATATGGGCTATAATTCCACAGTTGAATCAAATAAACCCTTTGAAACAAAATACTCTTATAGCGGGAGAGGAAATTGGGCAGCCATCCGAGCATGTTACGATATCATAGAAAATGCTGATCGCATTCCAGCAGAGGATTCTACTCCAGAAAAGATTGAAGAAATGAAAGTAAAAATCAAAAAAATGAAAGCAGAGGCTAAAATGATAATTGCTCTTCATTATTGTGATATGTATCGTCATTATGGAGGTTTACCTTGGGTAGACAAAACTTATGGCGTAACAGATATCCCTACTATTCCAAGATCAACCTCGCTAGAAACACTGAACAAAATAGTTGCTCTCATTGATTCAGCGCAAGAGGACTTACCTTGGACAACAACCGCAATTGACGATGGCCGCTTTACTAAAGCTGCTGCAATGGGTTTAAAAGCAAGAATTCTACTGTTTGGCGCTAGCCCGATATTCAACAGCGGCACTCCATTTATGGATCCGAATGCCGATGCTAATAAACTAAATTATACTTGGCATGGAAAAAAAGATCTCAGTTTATGGACACGTGCAGCAGATGCTGCAAAAGAATTACTAGAAAAAGCAGGGGCTAATGGATATAGACTTGTAAGCACCGGAAACCCGAGAAAAGATTTTCAGGATGCCTATTACAAAAGAGCAAATGGCGAAGTTTTGATTAGCACCAGAGTAAGATATGCTGGTTTAGATTTTTGGAATGGAGCTTATATTTGGAACGCAGCTGCTTCTGAATACGGGGTTGCATGTCCATCCAAAGAATATGTCGATATGTTCCCAATGGCCAATGGCCTAAAAATTACTGACCCCAACTCAGGCTTTAATAAAGATTTTCCTTACGCCAATAGAGACCCACGTTTGTACGAGACGGTGCTAGTAAATGGCGACCAATATCAAGGTAGAATTTCAGAAATGTACGAAGACGCTTCTGGTTCTACCCCAAAGTCTAACGGTCGAGAAACTTTATTTGGAGCTCCACTAACCCGAACAGGATTTAAGGTAAGAAAATTTTTATTAGATACAGATCGAAATTTCGCATCAAACACACGCGGTGTACCAGTGCACTGGCCTTATTTGCGTTTAGCAGAAATTTATTTAACGTATGCAGAAGCTTTGAATGAAGCAAGTGGAGGTCCTACAGCGGAAGCCTTCGAAGCTGTAAACACAGTAAGAAATAGAGTAGGTCTTGGCGATTTGCCAACGAATTTAAGCCAAGAACAATTTAGAGCGGCGGTCTTAACCGAAAGGGCTCTCGAATTTGGTTACGAAGAAATACGTTGGTATGATATTACCCGCCATCTTCTAGATGACGTTTTTACACAAAGATTACACGGTGAAATTACAAAAGCCACAAATGCAGATAAAACAACATTCACTTACCAAGAGGTAAAATTGCCTATAAGAAATTGGACTACACAATTTTCTCGTAAATGGTATTTGAGTGCTTTTCCCGCAACAGAAGTAAATAAAGGCTACGGTTTAACGCAAAACCCAGGGTGGTAATTGAGAGTTCGAATCTAACAAACAAAATCAAATGAAAAAAAAGTTAACCAACCCAATAAACAATACTTACATGAAGGCTGACCTACCCTACTCCAAGGCTTTTCGAATTTTTAGATTAAGTAATTTAAAATTGCTATCACCTTCTGTAATTATTTTCTTATTGACCCTATTGTTGTCTCCATTCCATAGTAATGCCCAAAATGGAAATGTAAACGTGACCGTTACAGATGAATTTAAAAAACCTTTAGCTGGCGTACAAGTGAAATCAGTCGACAATGCTGCAATATCTGGAATTACAGATTCTGAGGGAAATGTTATTTTGAATATGAACCCATCAGGACTTGTAAAATTATATTTTAATGAAATAGAAAAAATAATTGCTATACATTCAACCAAGGTAAGTGTTGAATTAAAAAAATCGGATAAGAACGTAAATACGGGTTTTGGCACCACTAAATCTATTGATGAAATTAACACTGCCATAGATTTGGTTTATTCTGATAAATTACAAAAAAGTTCATTGTTAAATCCTGCCGAAAGCTTGTACGGAAAACTCAAAGGGCTAATGGTGTTACAAAACGGCGGCGTGCCTTGGAACAGAAATCCTACTATGTACATACGTGGTGTGGCATCGTTAAATAGTAACAGAATATTAGTATTAGTAGATGGATTTGAAAGGGATTTGGCGTCTCTTGCATTGCTAGATATTGAAAGCATATCTGTGTTAAAGGACGGAACTGATGTTTCTAAATATGGACTGAGAGGTGCAAATGGTGTACTGCTTGTAACAACGAAAAGAGGGCAGAAAGATTCGTTTAACATAGGAGTGTCATACGACAAAGGCTGGAATACACCTTTTCGTAAACCAAAATTCTTAGATTCTTATGGTTATGCAACAGCAGTAAACCAAGCCAGTGCTTTAGATGGAACTGCACCTCTGTACTCTAATCAAGATTTGCTGGATTATAAAAGTGGTGCAAATCCATATTCACATCCAAACGTTAATTGGTGGGATGAAACTTTTAGAGATTTTGGTGTTACTAACAATGTTAACACTAGTTTTTGGGGAGGAGGAAAAAGCAATACTTACTTTTGTTCCTTAAATTATCAAAATGATAGAGGGCTAATAGATAATTTTAATTTAGACAATCGCTATGACAATAGCATGAAATATGACAGGCTGAATTTTAGAGCTAATTTAGATATCGATTTAACCAACACTACAAAATTTATTGTAGACGCATCAGGTTACATAGGCGGAACGAATGAACCTAACAGAAGAGCATCAAACATTGTGAATGCGGTTTATACCATACCCTCAGCATTATTTCCAGTTCAATATGAATCGGGCGTTTGGGGAGGATCTCCTTTTTACTCAACCAACCCGGTGGCTGGAGCTTCTTCAACAGGAAATTACAAACCAAATGATCGAGCATCATATGCCAACGGTAAAATTGTACAAGATCTAGGTGGCTGGGTAAAAGGGTTGTCAGCAGAAGTCGCCGCAGCTTATGATAGCTACGCTTCTTTCTTTGAAACGAATTCAAAAACATATTTATATGGTGGTGTAAGTTTTACAAGGGATCCAATTACAAATGAAATTACAACCGTAAACGGGACGCCTCTAGGAGCTGATAATGATTTAACTAACTCACAAGTATTTGGCGACCAAATTAGGCACGCTACAGGTTATGCTAAAATTAAATATGAAGGCAACTGGAATCAAAATAAGGTAACTGCTAGTGCATTATATCAAGAAGACAAAAGAGTATTGGACGGTCAATACAACACCTTTCTTAGGGATAATTTGGTAACCACAGCGAGCTACGGGTATCAAAATCGCTATTTTATTGATGGAGTTTTATCCTACAGCGGAACAAATCTATTTCCTAAAGAAAACCGTTTTGGTCTTTTTCCAGCAGTATCGGCTGGTTGGATTGTTAGTAGAGAAAATTTCATGAAAAATAATACGTTTCTAAATTATTTCAAACTACGAGGTTCTTGGGGAAAAAGTGGGAATGATATTTTACCAACAAACAGTGATGGCAATACATTTAACAATCTTGATGCTCAATTTTATAGTAACAGCGGTAGTTATTCTTATGGGACAGGAAATATAAGTAATACTGGAATTAGAGAAGGAAGATTAGCTGCAACAGGCCTTACTTATGAATCTTCTGAAAAAATAAACCTTGGAGCCAATCTCGAATTATTCAATAAATTGACAATAAACATCGATGCATTCCAAGACAAAAGAACAAATATTCTAGTAACTACATCTGGCACAGTACCTTCCCTAATTGGCGTCAGTGTTCCATTTAATAATGGCGGAGAAGTTCTCAACAAAGGTATTGAAGGTTCTTTTATGTACAAAAATAGCATAGATAAATTGAATTTCTTTATTGGTGGTAATTTTACTTATGCCAAAAATAAAATTATTAATATGAACGAAGATGTCAAAGCCTATGACTACCTTCGCCAAACAGGGCAATCAATAGGACAACGATTTGGTCTTAAGAGCATTGGTTTTTTTCAAAATGAAGCCGAGATAGCTAGTAGTCCAAAACAGTTATTCTCTGAAGTTAATCCAGGTGATGTAAAATATAAAGACCAAAATAATGATGGCGTAATTGATGGACTAGATAATATAGCCATTGGATATGCAGGCTCAACACCAGAATTGTATTATGCTTTAAACTTTGGATTTGAAATGGATGGATTGGGTTTAGACATGTTATTTCAAGGCGTTGCAAACGAAACTTTATATCTAAACACAAAAAGTGTCTTTTGGCCTTTGGTTAACAATACAAATATTAGCGAATTTTCTTCTGGCACGTGGACTCCGGAAACGGCAGATACTGCAACATTGCCAAGATTAACCAACTTGACAAATGACAACAATTACAGACCAAATGATATTTGGCTTCAATCAGGAAACTATCTTAAGTTACGACAATGCGAAATTTATTATAACATATCAAGCCAGTTTGCAAAAAAATTAAAGCTAAATAAGCTAAAGTTATATGTGAGAGGTATGAATTTGTTTTCCATTGACAACATTAATATTGTAGATCCAGAGGCGATAGGGGTTACTTATCCTACATTATCCTCTTATCATTTAGGCTTTAATATTGAATTTTAATAAATTAATCTCATGAAATTACAACAATATACATACAGCATCTTAGCACTTTTAGTGTTCTTTACCCTTACTAATTGTCAAGATTTAGACTATAATGAGGAAACAGGGAACACGAAAGAAGATATTTTTAATGATTTTGCTCGTTCCAAAAGTTTCGTGTCTGGAATCTATAATTATTTACCTACCGACTTTAACAGTATCGATGGCGCAATTCGTTCTGCAGCTTCAGATGATGCAGAGCATGTAAACGATGTGTCTAATATTCAAAATTTTAATGATGGTATTTGGAGTCCAATCCAAGAATTAGATAATGTGTGGGGAACGATGTACAGTGGCATTCGTGCTGCCAATGTTTACTTGAAAGAATCAGAAGGACAAAAATTTCTAGATCTACAATATACAAATACCTATAAAGCTTTAATACAACAATACAATAACTATCCTTTTGAAGTTAGATTTTTAAGAGCGTATTTTTATTTTGAATTGGTAAAAAGATATAAAAATGTACCTCTAATCACTACCGTTTTAACACCCGAAGAGGCTGTCAATGTTAAACAGGCTACTTTTGCAGAAGTTGTAGATTTTATAGTAAAAGAATGTGACGAAGTGGCTGCGGTCTTGCCTCCTGATTATACTGCTTTTGCCGGTGTCAATGAAACAGGTCGTGCAACTAAAGGAGCCGCCTTAGCACTCAAATCACGTATTCTTTTATATGCAGCCAGCCCTTTGCACAATAGTAATCCTGTGGATGTCACTTTATGGAAAAAAGCTGCTGTAGCTGCAAAAGATGTGATTGATTTAAAATTGTATCAATTAGCAGCATCTTATTCTATTGTAGTAAATAATCTTTCCCTTACGCCTGGACCGGAATTAATATTTGAAAGACGTGAAGCTGCATCCAACGGATTTGAAAGCAGAAACTTTCCTATTGGTTATCAAGGAGGCAATACTGGAACTTGCCCAACCCAAAATTTAGTAGATAGTTACGAAATGCAAGCTTCTGGATTGCCAATAACCGATCCAGCATCTCGCTATAATCCTCTTGATCCATACAAGAATAGAGATCCAAGACTGGAAGAAACAGTACTACGAAATGGTTATAAATGGAAAGGAGTAAATGTTGAATCCTTTTTTGGCGGCAAAAATGGATTACCAATAACTAATGCAACAAAAACAGGCTATTATTTAAAAAAATATGTCGTAGAATCTATTAATCTTGACTCAAAACTAGGACCAGTAACTACACGGGAGCACAACTGGACCGTGTTCCGATTCGGTGAAATATACCTAAATTATGCTGAAGCCATGAATGAGGCTTATGGCCCATCAGATCCATCAGATTTGGGTGTAACAGCACTTCAAGCCGTAAACGCCATTAGAAGAAGAGCAAAAATGCCGGTTTTTCCAGCTACTTTAACTAAAGATGGATTTCGTACAAAATTACGTAATGAACGTCGAGTAGAATTAGCGTTTGAAGACCATCGCTTTTGGGACATTCGCCGTTGGAAAATTGGAGAAGACACAAAAAACATTTACGCAATGAATATAACACGTAAACCTGATTTGACTCTTACTTATCAAATAAAATTATTAGAGACTCGAAAATTTGATGAGCGTATGAATTTATATCCAATACCTCAATCAGAAATTTTTAAAAATAAAAATCTTAAGCAAAATACGGGTTGGTAGGACGCTAATTTTTTAAAATTACTATTTGGAATCTTTAATTAGAAACGCCCATATAGCAATGATAATTTTATCCAATCGAGTGGTATTTTCTCAGCAAAATATCCACTCGATTTATTTTTAAATTCTAAATTTATATGTTTTGTACAACAAAAAATATTATAACATTGCTTTAATTATTTTTATTCTTTTAATGCAGGCGAATCATATCGTAATTGCTAAAGACTATTATGTTCACCCTACTTATGGCAATGATTTGAATTCAGGTGAATCTAAAAAAAAGGCCTTTAAAACATTGCAACGCATCACACTATTAAAGCTCAAACCTGGAGACCGAATAGTATTGGCACGAGGACAATTATTCTTCGAAAGTTTAAACTTGATAAATCAAAATGGAACTCTTCAAAATCCCATAGTCATCACTGCTGTTGAATGGGAAGGCAAAGATTCAAAAAAGCCCGCCATAATCGATTTTAAAAGTCAAGCCAATGGTGTTTTAATTGAAGATTGTAGTTTCATCACACTATCTAATATTACCCTTACGGGAAATGGATATGATACCAAAGATGAAAACCTCAAAATGCGATGCGGCTTATTAATCACCTCAAAAAATTCAAAATTAATGGAACAAATTTTGATTCAAAATATCGTTATAAAAGATGTTTTTTATGAAAATCCAGGTTTTATTAGGGGTAAACAGGAAGTAAGAACAGCAAACGGAACTCAGAAATATGGTTGGGGAATTCGCTTAATAAATAACAACCCTGAAAATTTGATGGAAAACATTACAATTGAAAATTGCAACGTCAATAGTGTTTGCCATACCGGAATAAAATTATCTGGAAGTAAAAAAAACATCAAAAAAGTACAACTTTTAAACAATACAATAGAAAATACTGGCGGTCCAGGAATTCAAATGTCGGAGGTGGAATCTGTTTACGTTTCAAAAAACAGTGTGTCACATTCAGGTTGCAATGATGACTCTCGAAAATGGGGACGTGGTAGCGGTCTTTGGACTTGGGGTTCGTCTAATGTTTTGATAGAAAAAAATAAATTTACTTACGCCAATGGTCCAGGAGATTCTGCCGGGGCTCATATCGATTATAATTGCGACAATATCGTTTTGCAATACAATGTTAGTGCCTATAACGCCGGAGGATTCTGTGAAATTTTAGGAAATAATTATAATTGTATGTACCGTTACAATATCAGTATTAATGACGGTCACCGTATAAAAGGTGTCGATGGTGCCTTTCAAGAAGGCAAAGTTTTTTGGTTAAGTGGTTATCAAGGTGACAAAGAACGAAAAGGCCCAGTAAACTCCTATTTTTATAACAACACAATCTTTTCGGACTCCACAATCGAAGCCAAATTTGCCATTGACAATACCAGTAATGGTGTTGTAATTGCAAATAATATCTTTTGCATAAAAGGACTTTCAAAACAAGTTTTGGGAGACCAAAACAAACAAGATTCTCACGGGCAGGAAACAGTACAAAATGTTTTTTTTAAAAACAATCTGTTTTTAAATGAGACTACTTGGCCAAAGGATTTAAAAATGGAAGATCAAAAACCAATATTCGGAAATCCACTATTTCTTAAAGAAGGAAGTTTGAATGTAGCCGATTATACTTCTCAAAATTTAATCTTATTGCAAATTAAAGGAATTGAAATACCAGCTCTCCCAAATAGCAAAATGAATTTGTTATTTGGATTAAAAATGGAGAAAGACATTATGGGTAATGAAATTATAGGGCCTCCAAGCATTGGAGCCATCCAAAGCAACTAATGTAAAAAAGCCTTCAATGTTCTTGAAGGCTTTTTTGGATTCCATTTTGAAATACATTAAACTCAAAAAAATATCTTGATTATTCTTTTGAATACCGATATATTCCACCAAATTTCAATAATAACCAAGCTATAGGATGTAAAAACGCCATAATTAAAAACCACATTGCGTAGCCTTGTCCTTGAACAGCGTTTAATACAGGATCTAAAATGACGTGAAAAGCCGAGTCTAAAAAACCAGCTGGTTTATTTGAAGGTCCTGTAACCATGGAAGCCACAATCATATTCATTACGATTCCTCCTAGTGTACTGCCTGCAGCAACTACACTAAATACAGTACCTAAAGAGTGCTTAGGCACTATATCGACTATTAATGAACTGATATTGATCAACCAAGCCAAAGCGGCAATTACGGTAAAAACTGTTAAAGTTAGTGAAGCGTTTAATCCGGTTGCCGATGCTATAAAGGGAGATAAAGGCATTAGTAAAGCACAAACCAACATTACCCACATTCTACTTGCAACGGGCATTACTCCTTTTTTTACAATTTTGCCTGATATAATTCCTCCAAATAAGCTGCCAACACCAGCTGCTGCATAAATTACCCAAGTAATTTTTAAATCTTCTTGCGAAAGTCCTCTATCAGCACTTAAATATTTTGGAAACCAAAATTGGTAGAAATACCAAACTGGGTCCGTAATTAAACGAGCCAACAACAACAGCCAAGTTCCTCTGAAAGAAAGCACCTGTTTCCAAGACCACGGATTTACATTTTCTACACTGTCAGGATTTTCAGCAGTTGAAGCAGTTTGCAACATTGCCAATTCATCAGATGTAATGAGCTTGCTTTTTTCTGGCTTACGGTAAATCATTAACCAAGGAATAAGCCATACTAAACCCGCTAAACCTGTAAGAATAAATGCTACTCGCCAACCCGTTCCATTGCCTAACCAATTTGCGATTTCTGGAACTGATTCGGTATAATCATAAGTTGCCAATGGGATAACAATATAAGGCGCAATGGTTGCACCGATTGTTGCTCCCATGGTGTATAAGCCTATGGCCAAAGCTCTCTCTTTGGCTGGAAACCACTCAGAAACAGCCTTTGACGCAGCAGGCCAAATACCCGCTTCACCTAAACCTAATCCAAATCTATAAAAACTTAATGAAGTTACACCGCGTGATGCAGCAGTAAGCATATTGAATATAGACCACCAGGCCACAAAGAAAAATAAACTGGCGCGTGTGCCTATTTTATCGGCAACTCTACCCGAAATAAGGTACGCAATGGTGTATGCTATTAAAAATATATTGATAACATTGGCGTATTCTTGATCATCCATTTCCAAGTCAACTTGTATCGTTGGCGCTAAAGCCGATAGCGTTTGTCTGTCTATATAATTCAAAACGGCAGCCAAAAATAATAAGACAATAATCCACCAACGCATTCCTTTAATTTTCATAATTATGTTTATTAAGTAGTTAAATAATAGTTATTAGGTATTTCGAGATTTTTTAAAGTACTTTTCAACAGTTGATTCTTGTAACAAAACAAAATCTTAAAATTTAGATTGTTTGATGTTTTCACTTCTTCTAGCAACCAACAACGGCTTGATTCGCATAGCACTTTACCTCTTTTCCATATTGATGAACAATAGTGCAGCTATTTCGAAAAACGATTAGAATACCCTCAAATTAAATTTTGTAATTTTTAAAAAAATAAATCAATATATGTCTTGGAAGCAATCGGTTTAAAAGACATCAACAATTTAAAATAAAAAAATAATTTGCTGAGCAATGATTCTGATTATTAATACTAAAATACAAATTAGAACCCTATTTGCTTAATTATTATTGCAATATAGTAAATCAAAAGTTAAAATTCTGTGACTTTCATAATAATAGCATTAAAAATGCAAATCAACTCTTTTCAATTACCAATCTTAAAAATTTATCAGTTAACAATTTTCTTGTTAACAACAATTTTTCCCTCCAAAACTATTTTAATCAATAAAACCTGATTTGTTTTTTTAACGTTTTTAACAACCGAACTTATGGAATTTACGTTCTTTTGGTGCGCAAGTTGCCTGCCTAATACATCATAAACTTTCACATCTTCGATTATTTTTATACTTGATTTGATATAAATTTCTTCATTTTTCTTATACACTTTTACATCATTTATAGATGCTAGATTGGTATCTGTATTTAATGATTTTTGATACTTTAACGAAAACCTATTGGTGTAAATCTCTGCTAATGAAGCAAAAGAATAGGGGTTCTCTTTCAAATTGGTTACTAATCCTGTTTCATTGTCCACTAAAAACAGGTCTTGACCATTTGCAAATACACCCTCTACACGGTCGAGCGAAATTTTGTATTCACCCGCTATATTGGTTTTGAATTGCAATGGTACAACATCGGATTCTGTAAATTTTGGACGACCTTGTATACTATATTCTTCATTGGTTAAGATTGAGGTAAAAGCTATTGGACTATCATTGATGTATTTTGCATCAAAAGTATCTTTGCCAAGTGTTGCTTCGGCAAAATATCCAATCATTAATTGACTAAAAGCTCCCGATGCATTACTTAAATTTAACCATAAGCGGTCATGAACTTCTTTCTCATATTTAAAAAACCGGTTGTTATTATTTGGCAAACGCATTGAATTGGTAAACGTAATTGTATTTGCACCACTTTTTGCCTTTACAAAAAATCCTTGTCCTACTTGAATTATACCAGTAGGTATATCACTTGAAACTGTCCTTGTTGATCCTGCCCTACTGTAAACTGCATAAGCGGATCCAGATGCTGCATTAACTTTTCGCCAAAAATACAAACTGCCTTCTATGCGCGATGCATTGGCTGTGATAAAAGCTTCTGCATCAATTGTTGACGGATAGGGATTGCCCACCAGATTATAGCCATATAAAGATGACCCTGAAAAAGATATCGATTTATTTACTACACCATTGTTTGGAATTCCTGTAAAACTTCCTGTCCATATTGTTGGTGTATCGGGATGCGTATTGGAAATTCGGATTAAATAGCCGCTCCCTAAATCAAATGAAGTTGTGCCTGGATTCACTATCGCACTATAAAAATTAGTTGCTTCATTGTATTTGTAAAAACGATTTGTTGAAGTTAATGGTGAAAATGTTGTTAAAAACTGATCGAAATTGGTTACAGGAGATGACCAAATCGTATAATCAAAACGCTTCAAAGGATTACTATTTCGATTGAAAGTAATGAATCCCGAATTTTGAATATTTTCTAATTGAATTAGGTTAGTGTTATTCTCAAATGTTAAACTTGCAGTGGGTGCAACAGTAACTTTACCTGAAATGGTAAAATTAAAACCTGTTGGTACGGTTACAACTGCAGTTCCTGTTACCTCTAAACTACATGCCGAAACATTTGACGCTTGCGAATAGTTACCAGATATGATAGCTTTTGTATTACTGTCTGGCACACCATTATTCCACGATGTACCGTTCCAAGTAGTGCGGTTAATCGTTAAGTTTAGCCTCTGGGTAACACAATTGGTGGTTGTACCTGTGTAAATTCCAGTTGTGGTATAAGTTGTTCCATTCCAAACGTAACTGTCACAAGCACTTATTGTAGTAGTGTTGACCGTTGAATTAGAAGTAAAAGACACGCTAATTGTTCTATTTTTTGTCACATTTGTAAATGAATAAGAAGATGCTGAACCAACTGAAACACCATCAACTAATACGTCGGCAATTATATAACAACTATCGGGTGTAAAAGTATAGGTTCTACTTCCACCAGAAGCAATCGTAGCACTACCGGCCGGTGAGATTGTGCCGTTTGCCCCTGAAGTTGCAGTAATTGAATAATCATTTGAAACAGTATAAGAACCAGTAGTGGTATTCCCGAAAGCATCTGTAACAGTCACAGAATATACACCAGCAACAAGCGAACTTATAGTCGGTGTGGTTGCACCGTTACTCCATAAATAAGTATATCCGTTTCTTGTGTAATTCAGAGTTACGTTTGCACTTGCAATTGTAGCATCTGCACCAACTACGTCATCGTAGTCATCGAACATTCGTAAGCTAATTGTTGCGCCAGAAAGCGGGAAATTGGTTAGGTTAATTGATGGGTTAGTTGAGGCAAGGCCAGTTTGTCGTGAAGAAGTTATTCTAGTATCGGCTAAATTATAAGTCCCCGTTAAAGAAGCCAATACATCAAATCTCCACGAAGGACTATTAGCTCTAAATGTTACAAAAGTTAATGTTGATGAGTTTAATATTGAACCTGCGGGTAAAGCGGGAACATTTATTGTACTATAAGTGGTTAAAGTGTTAACGATACTGTATGGTCCATTGGTGAAATTTGTGACTGTCGAAAAATTATATGTATTTCTACCGCCAGTAACAACGGCAGTTACACTCCCTGTGGCACCGCCAGCGGGAGTTACATTAGTACCTGAAAAAGTTACTGACATAGGCTGTCTTATGACAATATTGGTGTTGGAGATATCAAAAAAGATGTTTCCAACCGCTTCTACTTTAAATCTAGCGGTATCTACAGTGTTCGGAATTGTCGGTATGGTAACAAATTGTGATCCATCATTTGGAACTCCCGAAGCCAAAACTCTTGGAAATGTAAGGCCACCATCTATTGAAAATAAAATATTCACAGTTGGTGTGGCAACGTTTGTGCCATTTACAGACCAAGTAACTTCCACGGAGGACAATGCATTAATTACTGGATATGTATTAGATGTAATTAAGAACGGACCTATATTACCGTCTATAGTAACGTTTACGCTAGCATTGTTCACTCCACCGCCGGCTGCCTTGTTATCACGGACCGTCAAGGTGTGTTTGGTTACAATCCCAATAGATGGTAACTTATCTCCCTTATCTTGATTTGTTCCGTTCAAAATATATTCTAATGATGGATAAGTTCTTGACGGCGAAGTTGATGGTGCATAACTCCTAAAAAAAGGTGGTTGTGCAGTATCGTCAAGTGTAGTTGCATCAGGCACAACTGTACCAATATCTGTTCCTTCCCAGCAATAGGTTAAAACATCAGTACTATTAAC
>CAMBHH010000012.1 GCA_945866505.1 Flavobacterium psychrophilum | reverse complement strand
GTGGTAAGAGTAGACCCACAATATTATCGCCCTACAGAGGTAGATTTGTTGATTGGTGATCCAAGTAAATCAAAAAAATTGGGTTGGAAACCCCAATATGACCTAGCCGGATTGGTAAAAGAAATGGTAGCAAGTGATTTGGAAATTTTGAAGAGAGGATAGTGGTACTGGTTTTTTGGATTGAAGGGGTAAAAGTTGTCTTCCCTGCTCCTCAAAGTCTCTTGACTTTGAGGATGCGATTTTAAGTATCTGACCGCCATTAAACAAAGAATTAGGAAAAAAAAAGGTTTGCTTTCTCAAAGTTGAATATTAATCCTTCAACATTATTTGGCAAAGTACAACAGGCTTTAGGAAAAAGTTAATGGTTTTGCCGTTCGGCTGCGCTGAGGGTGACTGTTTAAGCTGACACAGTTGCAAATGGTAGATTTGTTTCAATTAACAAAGCAAAATATTGGTGTACATATTAATTTTGTTTTAAAGAAAGCGAACTTGATAAATTTTTAACAGTCAAGGAATTCTTGACTGTTCAACAAAAAGGAGCTAGAAAAAGAAAAAAGCAGCTGTAAGCTTAGTTATATTTTACAGTAAATAAAAAAACACACTGTTCATTAAGATTTCAGATATTTATAAGTTAAAATTCTACTTTGTAAGTTTAATCTATTATAATTTCACATTACACAAAATAAACAGCATATAAATGTCAATTAAACAAGAAATGATCTCTGGGGTCATTTGGTCTGCGATAGAAAAGTATTCAGGTATTATTATATCAATTTTTATTTCAGCTGTTTTAGCTCGGTTAATTTCACCAAGTGATTTTGGGGTGGTTACAATTGCAACTGTTTTGATAAGTTTTCTCGAAATATTTGCAGGTTTAGGCATAGGTCCAGCGATTATTCAACGAAAAGAATTAACAGATAAGAATTTAGATTCCATTTTCACGTTTACAATTTTAATTGGCTGTATTCTAGCTTTAATTCTTTTTAGTACTTCAGGACTAATTGCTTCGTTTTATGGAAATCCAATATTGATTGCAATTTGTAGAATTTTGGCTATTAGTTTGTTCTTTTCTTCATTAAATGTGGTGCAGCTTGCAGTAATTCAAAGAGAAAAGAAATTTAAATTAATTGCTAAAAGAACGCTATTGCTTCAGATTGTGAGTGGAAGCTTATCTATCATTGCTGCTTTTAATGGTGCTGGTATATACGCATTGGTCATTTCTCCAGTATTTGCCTCTATTGGTATGTTTTTATTTAATTACAAGTATTGTCCTCGAAAAATTGATTTCTCATTAGATCCAAAACCATTAAAATTAATTTATTCATTTTCCTTGTATCAATTTCTTTTTACATTTATGAATTATTTCTCCCGTAATTTAGATAAATTAATTATTGGGAGATTTTTTTCACTGCAAGATTTGGGATTTTATGATAAATCCTATCGCTTGATGATGTTGCCATTGCAAAATGTAACGCATGTTGTAACGCCAGTTATGCAACCTATTTTTTCATCTTTTCAAGATGATAAATCAAAACTGGCAGATAAGTATAATATGATTGTAAAACTTTTAGGAACAATAAGTTTCCCATTAAGTGTTTTTTTATATTTTTCGGCAAACGAAATTATACAAATTGTATATGGAAAGTCTTGGATTGCTTCTGTTCCTGTATTTAAAATTTTAGCATTGTCCTTGTCAATACAAATGATTCTTTCTACTTCTGGAGCAATTTATCAGTCAGTTAACGCTACGAAATATTTGTTCTATAATGGAGTTTCTAATACAATTGTAACCGTATCTGGATTTGTTATTGCAATTTATTTTTTTTCTAGTATTGAGGCAGTTGCTTGGGCTTGGGATATAACCATCACTATTAATATTATTATTTCTTATCTAGTAATGTATAAATTGGTATTAAATTCCTCATTATTTAATATGATAAAATTATTAATAGTTCCGGTTAGTGCTTCTTTGGTCGTAGCTATAATTTTATATTTGTTTGATCGTTATTTTTTCTTTGTAAACTTAATAGCATTGCCCATTAAGTTTGTAATTGTAATAATTATTTATTGTCCAATTATACAAATAACAAAGCATTATGACATATATAGTTTAATGAAATTAAATTTTAAGCGCTCATGATAGCTATCATAAATAAAATTAAGAACATTCTTAATTTAAGTGAACAATTAGAACTGAATTCTAAAAGTATAATATATAATAACCGTGTAGATTTATTGAATTATATATGTCATAGTTCTAAAGAAGTTGGAATTATACCTGAAAAGTATTGTGATGTTGAAATTATAGTTTCTCTTACTACCTATGGAAAAAGATTACATGATGTTTATTTAACCATAGAATCTATAATGCAGCAATCTCGTAAAGCTAATAGAATTGTTTTGTGGTTATCCGAGGAATTAAAGGAAGAACAGTTGCCAATGACCATATTGTCCCAGAGGAAGAGAGGGTTAGAGATACACTTTTGTAAGGATATAAAATCATATAAAAAGCTGATTCCATCTTTGATAAAGTTCCCGGATGATGTAATCATAACTGTTGATGATGATGTGCTTTATGATTACGACATGTTAGATAAGTTGGTGTCATCGTACTTTGTAAATCCAAATTATATTTACTATAATAGAGGTCATAAAATTAAATTTATTTCGGATAAACATATTGAAGAGTATAATAATTGGGAATGGAACAGTATTTCTTTGGAGGCGTCTCCTCTAAATTTTCCTACTGGAGTTGGTGGAATATTATACCCTCCTAAATGTTTTAATGAAGAAGTTTTTAACGAAGAAGTTTTTTTTGATATTTGTATGTTTGCTGATGATGTTTGGTTTAAGGCTATGGCTTTATTAAATGGTACACAATCTAAAAAGGTTTATACAAGGAACATTAAAGGGGAAGAATATATAGAAAATCCAAATGAACAAGATCTAGGATTGGGTAGTGTAAATAATCTACTTAAACAGAATGATGTTCAAATAAAAGCCATATTTGATAGGTATAATATTTATGAATTTTTTAATAAAATTTAATTATAGTTTTTAAAATAATGGACCATAATACTATTTGTTTTCAAAGGGGTTAGTAAAAATGATGGATATTGTATATTTAAGTTAAATGAAATTTTTTCTCGAAATAATTATTATTTGTTCTCTTTTTTTTGGGCCATCAATTTGCGCAGGGCTAGGTTGGAGTAAATATGGGGAGGATGATTCTCTTTATAGGACTATTCATCCTACATTCTATTTTTTGTTGTTATATGCAATTATCACGTATAACAAGTTCGTGACTAATAAATTTTATTTTCGTAGCACTGTTTTAATTCTTTTGATTTTTTCTTTTGTTCGTCTATTCTTTGATCAATATATCGTTGGTCGGTTTTTAGGGAATCTATTCGTGCCGCTCCTTTTTGGATTCTTTATGCAAGAATTGTCAACAAATGAAAAATCTTTTAAAATTTGCACTAAAATATTTTTAGCATTATTCGTTGTTGAAGTTGTTTTGGCAATTATGGAGAGATTTGGCAATTTTCTATTATTTCCTTATTCATTATACAATCCTGATGATATTAATGGAACTGTTGATGAAGGCGATTATTTTCGTAGTAATTCTTTATTAGGTAATCCTCTATCGAACGCTTTATGTGTATCAATAGTTCTTTCGTTTATTGTTGTATCTAGACTAAAGAACACCAAAAAAGTCCTACTAATATTAGTTTCTTTTTTATCGTTATTGTGTTTTAATGCGCGATTTGCGTCTGTGATATCACTAGTTTTCTTTGTGTTTTATTTTTTTTTACAAAAAATTAGTTTAAAAAAATTAATTTCTATAGTTATTGGAGGTGGAATTGTTGCCTATTTGATAATTAATTTTGGTATAGGTGATAGAGTATTGGGTGAGGATAATTATGCTGAAGATGATAGTGTTGCAGCACGAATTGATATTATTGAGATTATAGATTACGTAGATTTTGAGATGTTTTTATTTCGCAAAGGCGACGGTATTTTAGATTTGCAAAATAAGTTGTCACTTGTCCATGTAGAGAATTGGATTTTGATCATGGTTTTTGATCTAGGAATATTAATAACTCTTTATTACATATTACTTATTTTTCAATTAACCAGTATTAGTTTAAAATCATATCAGTTGAAAGATAAATTATATATATTCGCAGTTTTTATTCTGATTGCATCCTCCAATAATTCACTTGCGACACAAGTCCCCGCCTTGTCCTTTTTTATAGCTTCAAGTTATTTTTTTAGGAGTAAAGAGAAAGAGATATTGTAAATTAATTTATTTCTAAAGCGGTGGCTTCTTATTTTTTAAAATGAATTTCATTTATGTCACATGCAAATCTTTATATTAAATCATATAATCGCGGTGAGAATATTGTCAATGTTTATTTTGCTTTGCTTATATTTTATAATTAAACATGGAATTTTTCGGTAAAAACAGATTTTTAAAAGATATGAATCTTGATTAAATTCGCTTCTGATTGGTTCGCAAGATTGGTAGATAAATATAATAATATTAATTTAAGACCAAATACCGAGTATGAAGTTTTTAAGCTATATTTTAGTTAATAGGTATTATATTTAATGATTTATATTTTTATGCAGTACGTTCAAGTATGCTCGTAGGTTTTTTTCTTTATACAAAATGCATACTCTTTTGTGATTATGATTTCTGATTTTGCTTGTTTCAACATCTGTTATTATTTAGAATAATGAAAAATCCTATTAAAGTTATATATATAATGCATTCTTCTTCAATGTATGAGGGTTCTAACAAATCTATGTTAAATATGTTAGATGGTTTAATGTCAAGAAATGTTCAACCGTTTATTTTTCTTCCAAAACAAATAAACATGAGTATTTGTGATGAATTTGCTCAGCGGGGAATCCCTTTTTTAGTATTGAATTTTAAAATGCCACTATATCCATTATTAAATACTTTTAGAGATTTCGTGCGCTTTGTCCCTCGGCTATTTATTTCGTTTTATATTGATTTTAAATTAGTACATAAAATATCGGTTATGGCAAAAGCAAGTAAAATAGACCTAATACATTCCAATGTTGGACCTATTTTATTAGGATTTAAATCTGCTAAAAAAAATAATATACCTCATGTTTGGCACCTAAGAGAGTATCAGGATTTAGATTTTAAACTTAGAACTTTGTATTCTAAGAGAGATTTTATTAAAATGATAAATAGCCCTATAAATCATTGCATAGCTATTAGTAATGAAATTTACAATCATTTTTCTTTAAATGGAGATTCAAAAATGATTTATAATGGTGTTCTGAAGGTTTCTGATATTCAGTTTAAGCCTCGTAAAGAAAAATATTTTTTATATGTTGGAAGATTAACAGAAGAAAAAGGAGTAAAAATTTTAATACAAGCTTTTATTAATTTTAGTAAAATTAATTCCGATTATGACCTATATCTTGCAGGGGAATATGAGGAAAATTTTAAAGAAGTCTTGACCAAGATATGCGAGTGTCATCAGTCAAAAAAGAGAGTTCACTTCCTAGGTAATCGAGATGATGTTTTTGATTTAATGTCAAATGCTACAGCACTTATTGTACCTTCTTTAAATGAGGCTTTTGGTAGAATTACTGTTGAAGCGATGTTCAATGGTTGTTTAGTTATAGGTAATGATTCTGGTGGTACTCAAGAAATTTTAAAGGATGAAGAATTGGGTCTACTTTATTCTGGATATGAGGAGTTAGCATTAATAATGGAAACGGTAGTTTCAAATGGAATTGAAAGTTATTATCTGACTATTAAAAGAGCACAAGAAAGAGCAATTGCCCTTTATTCTGTTGAACAAAATGCGGTCCGTGTTTATGAGTATTATAAAGAAATATTAGGTATTAAAGATTAAAATATTTGATAGTTTTTTTTATTAATATTCAATCTAATGATACATTTTAAAATTTATAAAAATTTAAACTAACATGAAAAAGAAAGCAAGAGTCATAGCGATGTATTTACCTCAATTTCATCCCGTTTCAGAAAATGATGAATGGTGGGGAAAGGGGTTTACTGAATGGACAAACGTTGGTAAAGCAAAAGCTTTATTCAAAGGGCATTATCAACCGCGAGTTCCTGCAGATTTAGGATACTATGACTTGCGATTGCCCGAAGTACGTATATCTCAAGCTGAAATGGCTAAGGAAGCGGGGATTGAAGGGTTTATGTACTGGCATTATTGGTTTGGAGATGGGAAAAGACTTTTGGAAAGACCATTTAACGAAGTTGTAGAAACTGGTAATCCTGACTTTCCCTTCTGTTTGGGTTGGGCCAACGAATCGTGGGAGAATAAATTATGGAATGCCAATGATACTAAGTTAAATAAATTATTAATTGAACAAAAATATCTTGGTGCAAAAGATAATGAACTTCATTTCTATTCCTTATTGAACTCTTTTACTGATAGTCGTTATATAAGAGTAGATAATCGCCCTATATTTTTTATATACAAGCCTCAAAAATTTAAGGATGTGAATTTATTTATTGCACAGTGGAATCAATTGGCTAAACTAAATGGGATCGAAGAAGGATTTTATTTTGTTGCACATGCTGATACTTTTGAAGAATATGAAAATTTAATGGGTTTAGGTTTTGATGCTATTGAAGTTTATTCATTAAAAAGGGTGCACGAATATTATCGAAAAACTAATTCTTTAATGTTTAAGGTGATAGACAAGATTGATTCCCTAATAAAAGAATCATTAAGCTTAAAAAAATTAAGAATTGTCGAATATAAAAAGGCAATTGATCTTTTTATAAATAAGAAAGAAGATTCAATAGAAAATGTTATTCCAACGGTACTGCCTAACTGGGATCATAGCCCTCGTAGTGGCAATAATGCTTGGATTGTACACAATTCGACACCTGAATTATTTAAGAAACATGTTGCAGACGCATTGGATTGTATTAAAGACAAACCCAATGAGAGAAAAATTATTTTTTTAAAATCCTGGAATGAATGGGCTGAAGGTAATTATATGGAGCCAGATCTTAAATTTGGGAAAGGTTATATACATGCTTTAAAGGAAATGATTTTTAATAAAGAATAAAGAATAAAGAATAAAGAATAAAGAATAAAGAATAAAGAATAAAGAATATTTTGCTTTTATAATACTATTAAAATTAAAAAACAAAAATGAGTCTAAAAGTTCTTTTTGATCATCAAACTTTTTCTTTACAAAAATTTGGAGGAATATCAAGGTATTTTTGTGAATTAATGAAGAATTTACCTCAAGATATTATTTATGAAAATTCGGGATTGTATTCAAATAATATTTATTTGCAAGAAAATTTCAAAGGATTGTATAAAAGTTTTTTTTCTGGAACAGAGTTTAGAGGAAAGAAAACCGCAATTAATTTTCCAAATAAAATCGATTCAGTTCTTAAATGTTCAAAAGGCAACTACGATGTTTTTCATCCAACGTATTATGATCCCTATTTTTTGAAAGTAAATAAAAAACCTTTTGTATTAACCGTTCATGATATGGCTCATGAGAAATTTCCAGCTTTTTTAAAAAATGACCCAGCCCGCGAATTTAAAAATCAGCTAATTTATAAGGCAGATCACATTATTGCTATTTCTGAATTTACAAAAAGAGAATTATTATATTTTTTTGATAAACTCAATCCGGATAATATATCCGTCATTTATCACGGTAATTCCTTATCTTCCGACAGAATAAATGTAGTACCTTCCTTGGAAAGGTATTTGCTTTTTACTGGCGGCAGAGCTGAGTATAAAAACTTTTTTGCGTTAATTAATGCAATTAGTAGCATACTAATCAAATATAATATAAGATTGATATGTACCGGTTCACCATTTACAATAGCGGAATTAGAACATTTTAAAGAAAAAAAAATTGCTGACAAGGTAATCCATCAGTATGCTTCAGATCAAGAATTATTTTCTTTATATGCAAATGCAATAGCTTTTATCTTCCCATCATTTTATGAAGGTTTTGGGATACCTATTTTAGAAGCTTTCGCAGCTTCCTGTCCCGTTGTTTTGAGTAGTGCAAGTTGTTTGCCAGAAATCGCTGGAGATGCTGCACTCTATTTTGACCCCCAAAATACTGATGAAATGGCTAATGCTATTGAAAGAACAGTTACGGATTCAAATTTAAGAGCAGCCTTAATCGAAAAAGGAAATGAAAGACTTAAATTATTTAATTGGTCTGAATCAGCAATGCTTACAGCAGGGGTTTATAAAGGTTTAGTATAATTGCCATAAAAACATTCATTTTTCGGCTTCTTTTTTGAGTCGAATTAATAAAAAACTCAAAGACCTAGTCTTTATTACATTTTTTTAAAGTGTAAAAGGCAAAATATTCTTTTATTTCATTAATAAACCTTTATTATGATCAGGATAAATTGAGGATGAAATCGATGGTAAGCAAGTCAAATCAAACGCACACTATTTTTAATTAATTATTTGAAAGAGTGGCAAAGATTATTATGATTTTTATATAACATTTTAAATTTTAGTCTATAGTTTTTAGGTGAGATTATTTTTTAATTTTCTTGTTTTTTTTTAAATAATCGCCTTAATTTTGAATAAATTTAACGAAATATTGCACAAACTTAGCCGTTAAAAAGTACAATCAACTAAGACGTAAATCGTTGCTAACTTATCAACAAAAAAACTAAGTAAAGTGCAGTTATAATCTGGTTTAACTAGTAAGTATGTATTCTAAACAATTTCCCCTAATAAGTATTATTACTGTTGTTTACAATGGTTCTAAAACGCTTGAACAAACGATTCAAAGCGTAATAAATCAATCATATAAAAACATTGAATATATCATAATTGATGGAGGTTCAACAGATGGAACAATTGAGATTATCAAAGAATATGAGAAAGATATATCTCATTGGACTAGTGAACCGGATAAAGGTCTTTATGATGCCATGAATAAAGGTATTGCATTGGCAAAAGGTGAACTTATAGGAATGATTAACAGTGATGATTGGTACGAACTAGATGCCGTAAAAACAATTGTTGACACCTATTTAAATAATCCTGATAAACGCATATTTCATGGTGATAGGTTTGATATTGATAATGATGGGAATAAGAGAAAGTACAGATTTAATAAATCAAAGTTTAAGTTTAAGTATTTTTCAATGACCTTCAATCATCCTTCGATGTTTATTCACAGAGATATTTATAAAGTTGCTAAATATAATATTGAGTTAAAATCAATTGCTGATTATGAGTTTGTTCTAAAAGTATTTTTAAAAAATGAAGATTTCTTTTGTTATGTTCCTTTAACGTATGTAAACTATAGATTAGACGGAATAAGTGCTCAGCAAAGTTTAATTTCTGAAATAAAAGAAGGATCAAAGGCTAGATTAAATGCAGGTTTAAAATACCATCAAGTTTTTATTTTTATAATTCTGAAGTTTGTACGTTCCTTTTTACGAAATGTACTTGGTGTAAGATACATTTCTTGATTCCTGACAAGGTAACCTTTTAAAAATAAATGCATTCTTACATAATTATTGTAACTTAAAATAGAACAATTTTTTCTATTTTGTTGAGCAATTGATAATGAAAATGTTTAATATAATAGTTTAAATTAAACTTTTATAGTTCGCGAAATAGATTTTATATAAGAAAATTATAATTGGCTCAAAATGTTACTCAATAACTAAATACCCCCCACAAATAGTATTAATTTGGAATGGAAAAGAAATTAAAAATAACTGTAATTGGTCAAACTCCACCTCCTTATGGTGGACAAATAATCCATATTGGTAAAATTGTTACTATTTTAGAAAACAATGGGTTCGATTTTTCACTAATCCGGATGAATTTTAGTGAAGAAATGAATGAAACTGGTAAGTTTAGTTACCTTAAGCTATGGAAATTATTACTGCTAGTACTTTCTGTAATAAAAAATCTTTTGTTTTACAGACCTGATTATGTTTATTATCCACCTTCAGGAAATGAGAAAGCGCCAATTTACAGAGATATCATTGTGCTTTTCTTAATACGATTGTTTCGTTTTAAAACAGTATTTCATTTTCACGCTGGTGGTATTTCTGACATTTATCCTAGATTGAATTTTTGTTTTCAAAAGTTATTCAGATTTGTCTTTTTTGAACCCAATTATTCTATTTGTATGAGTAAAGAAGGTGTAAAAGATCCCTTATTTATTAATAGTAAAGAAATTGTAATTATTCCTTATGGTGTTGATGATTTGAAATTATCAGCTGATGTGAATTATATAAAAAGTAACAACAATTTTCAAGTATTGTTTGTGGGGATTTGTCGCGAAACAAAAGGAATTATAGATTTCGTAAATGTTATTGAAAAGGCTAATCAGTTAGACAAGAGAATTATCGGTAGAATTGTTGGTAAAATTTTTTCCGAAAAAGAGGACAATGTAATTCAAAATGGAATAAGTAAAGGAATTTTAAATTTCGAAGGAGTTAAAATTGGAAAAGATAAAAATGCAATATTTTGTGAGTCCGACCTGTTCTTATTCCCCACTTTTTTTGAACACGAAAATTTCCCTACTGTCAATTTAGAAGCTTTTTCTTCTGGATTGCCGGTAATATCAACAAAGTGGAGAGGAGTTATTGATCAGATACGCGACGGGTACAATGGTTTTATTCACGAGGTTCACGATACAGATGGAATGGTTGCATCAATTTTAAAAATTGCAAATAATAGAGAATTACATTCAGAATTATCTAAGAATGCTCGTGCCGATTACGAATCGCACTATTCAGATCATTTATTTGAACAAAATATATTAAAATTTTTTAAAAATTTGAAATGAAAATAATACTAATTACAGGGGGTTCTGGTTTTATAGGCACAAATATGATTGAGCTTTTGGAAGAAAAAGGTTTTCAATCGATAATAAATTATGATAAAAATAAACCAACAAAACCCAATCAGGAAAAATATTGGGTGCAAGGTAATATTATGGATGAATCACATTTTGGTGAGATTCTTGCAAAATATAAAGTAGATACTGTTATTCATTTTGCTGCCCGCACCGATACTTTGAGTGATAATTTAGACGATTATATTGAAAATCATGAAGGCACTCAGCATATATTAAATGCTATAAAAAAATATGATAAGATAGAACGACTAATTGTTGCCTCTACTCAATATGTTTTTAAGTCCGATGAATCTTCAGTACCATTGGATAATAAGGATTTCAAACCCCATACTATCTATGGGCAAAGCAAAGTTTTGACAGAACAATATTTACATTCATCAGAACTTCAATGCATATGGACAATCGTTCGACCTACTAATATTTGGGGCCCTTGGCACATGAGATATCCTCTCGAGTTATGGAAAATAATAGATAGAGGAATATATTTTCATCCTGTTAGCCATCCTGTTATTAGGACCTATGGTTATGTAAAAAACATTGTGCATCAGGTGTTTCAAATGCTTATCGCTGATGAAAAATTAAT
Organism: Flavobacterium psychrophilum; assembly: GCA_945866505.1. Taxonomy (GTDB): domain Bacteria; phylum Bacteroidota; class Bacteroidia; order Flavobacteriales; family Flavobacteriaceae; genus Flavobacterium; species Flavobacterium psychrophilum_H. Next base: position 17,811 of record CAMBHH010000012.1, on the reverse strand, counting down.
TAATAAGAAAACATTTTATATTGGAGATTTTTCAATGGATTCATATTCATGGATAAACGAATTTTCGTTGCAATTGAATGGCAAAAAAGTGAAACGTTTGCCAACTTTTGTTTTTAGTTTGGTAGCCAAGGGAGGAGATGTTCTTAGAAAATTAGGAATTCCATTTCCTTTGTATACCAAAAGATTTCAAAATATGGTTGAAGATTATCCTGCACCTACAGAACCTACCATCGAAATTTTTGGACAGGCTGAAGTTAGTTTAGAGAAAAATGTAGAACAGACCTTGAATTGGCTAAAAACTGACGGTAAAAATTATTTTGATTATTGGAAAAATAAAGAAGTGAAATAGTTGTAGCTTTTATAAAAACAACTATGTTTTTTCGATTTGTAAAAAAATTAACAATGACCTTTCAAATAAAAAAAGAGAATGGATAATAAATCAGTATTTTCAGTTCCATTAATAAATTATTCCATTTTCAATGGTAATCTAAATCAGATTGGTTTTGCTCATAAAACTTTAGTAAACACTATTAATCAGTATTCTTTCTGTATAGCAGAAGAGGATATTGCTTTTAAAAAGTCCTTAGAATATTCTGATGTTTTACTTCCTGATGGTATGGCAATTGTGGCAGTTGTGCGATTGTTTACGGGGCAAAAAATCAAAAAAATTGCTGGTGCCGATATTCATCATCATTTATTGCAGGAGTTGAACAAAAAAGGAGGTAGTTGCTTTTATTTGGGTTCTTCTGAAAATACCTTGTTGAAAATTAAAGAACGAGTAGCGAGAGAATTTCCTAATATTAGAGTGGGTACTTTTTCACCACCCTTTAAAGCTGAATTTTCCCAAACTGATAATGAAAAAATGGTCGAAACTGTCAATGCTTTTCAACCTGATGTTTTGTTTGTTGGTATGACAGCACCCAAACAAGAGAAATGGGCTTATGCACATAAAGAACAATTAGACACCAAAATAATTTGTACAATTGGTGCAGTATTTGATTTTTATGCTGGCACAGTTAAACGACCAAGTCAATTTTGGATTAACTTGAAGTTAGAATGGTTTATAAGGCTAGTCAAAGAACCCAAACGCATGTGGAAACGGTATTTGTATTACGGACCTGTTTTCATTAAGCATATTTTAGTGCAGAAAATAAAGTATTAATTTATTTAGTTTTATACTTTATTTTCACTCGTTTTATCGTAAGTAAACTTTTATTATTTTTGTATTTATTAATCATCCTAAGTATGATTTAATAGAATAGGTTAAACTATTCAATTAGTTTAAAATCACCATGGATAAAAGAATTAAATGGAATCGTAATTTTATCATATTCTTTTTTTTCCTAATTACCATGTATATTTTTTATTTATATTAGATTCCAGTTTCTCATTTTAGATCAGAAACTATATCCCTTTACGGCTTAGAAACTGGTCTAATTCTCATTATAATCTTCGAACAGCGTTTTCCTTAATTGGATTTAGTTTTTTTTAGCGGCGTGGTTTTCTAGTAAGCTAAATCAAGAAGAAGACTAGTGCAGCTTTTATTTGGTTTTGATATTCTATTATAGCTTCTATTGTAGCTTGCCTAGCAGAATACGATCAGTTTTTTATTTTGAATAGTCATACTCATATAGCGGATGTTTTCTTTGATGTTTTAGTAAGTCAATGTGGTTTTATATCCTATCTTTTATTTGGAAAAATAATGAATTTATCATTATTGAAAATTTTGTAGTTATCGGCTCTTCTTTTTATAAATATAGACCAAAATTGAAAATAGTTAAATCATTTCAATAGCTCCAACTGGAAAGGAAGTGTAAGTTGGACATAACAAAAAAAGTTTGCTTAGAAATGTTGTAGAGACTGAGAAGCAATACGTCATATAATATCAATCCAAACTACGGGTTTAGCTTATTCTCAAAAGCACAGCTAAAAGTACATTCATAATGAACTTTTGTTGGAAATTGGGGTGCAATTTAAAACTAACATTCATTATAATTAAAGGTCAAATTGTTTTTTCCTTGATTTATTTGTAACATCTTGCCTAGATATACTCTCCCTTTTTTTGTTGCAATTAATAAAAAACTCTTTTTGAATAGTTAAGTGTAATTAGTTTTTGATTATAATTTTTCGTCAGTTCGAGTGATTTTCTATAGAAAATCGTCCTTCGACAAGCTCAGGATGACAGAACAAGAAAAATTTCATTAAAAACGTTTCTCGATACATTTTTTGTTCCGTTGTACGGCACAAAAAACACTTGAACTGACGTTTTTAATAATTATACCCAACGGGCTCTTTTTAAAGTTTGACTAAATAAATGTTGATACAAATATTTATTAAGTAATAATTTTTAAAAAAAACCAAAAAACAATTACTTTTGCTTTTTTGTTCTTTGCATTATAATTTTTTTAAGTAAATAACATATTCTATATGTCAATTTTTAAAACACTTTCTACTGTTCGTTTTTCTCGTTATTACAAGATTGGATTTCTATTTTGGGATGTGGTCTTGTTGAATATCGCTATAGCACTTTCCTTTTTGATCCGATTTGGAAATTTTCAAAATCTTCAATTCAGTGAAGTTAGAGCAATTTGTTTTTTATCGAATGTTTTTTGGATTATGTTGTTGCTGTACAGAGAATCGTATAGAATTATACGAATGGAAAGTATAGAATCAATTTTGTCCAGAACTATTCGACTACTGCTGGTTCATACAGCTATTATTGCGATTTTTATTATGGCTTTAAAATACGATAAAGTTTCTCGTCTCAGACTGCTATATTTCTATGTCATTTTTTTTATTTTATTGGTTAGTTTTAGAATATTTTATATGAAGTTCTTGAAATTCGTTCGTACGCAAGGTTTTAATTTTAGAAAAGTTATCATAGTTGGAGCAAATTCGATGGGGGAACGGATGAATAGAATTCTTTCTAAGGACCTTACTTATGGTTATCATGTCGTGGGGTTTTTTGACGATGAAGTTGACACGGATGAAATTTTAAATGCTCCCGTTTTAGGTGCATTTAAGGATGTTGAACAGTATTTAAGTATTAATGATATTGATGAAATGTATGTGGCACTGCATATTAATAATATCGCAGTGATCAATCAACTCACTTCGCTTTGTGAACGTTACATGGTGCGAATACGGTACATTCCTGATTTTCAGCAGTATACTAAAACAAACAGAGTTCAGGTTTCTTTTTACGGCAATGGTAATATTCCTGTTCTGATGTTGCGTAAAGAGCCACTGGAAATACCCGTCAATCGTATTGCAAAGCAACTTTTTGATTTTATCTTTTCTGTATTAGTAATTGTATTTGTATTCTCTTGGTTATTTCCTATTATTATTTTGTTGATTAAATTAGATTCTAGAGGGCCAATCTTTTTTGTTCAAGAACGATCGGGTAGAGACAATCAATCTTTTCCTTGCTATAAATTTAGAACAATGTATGTTAATGACAACGCTAATATTACGCAAGCCACCAAAAATGATGCTCGTATTACCAAAGTGGGGTCTTTTTTACGTAAAACCAGCTTGGATGAGTTACCGCAATTCTTTAATGTATTCTTAGGAGCTATGTCAGTGGTCGGACCACGACCTCATATGTTGTCGCATACGGAGCACTATTCCGAGCTAATTGACAACTTCTTGGTTCGGCATTATGCCAAGCCGGGCATAACAGGCTGGGCACAAATTAATGGATTTCGTGGACAAACAAAAGCGTTAGCAGATATGGAGGCTCGTGTTGAGTATGATATTTGGTACATTGAAAACTGGAATTTTCTATTAGACTTAAGAATAATTTGGAAAACATTTACGGCAGTATTCGCTGGTGATGAGCAGGCTTTTTAAATTAACTTAAAGTTGATTTTTATGATTTTTATGATTTTTATAATTTGTATTTAAATTTTTTGTCAAGCAAAGACTTGTCTGAAAACACACTAGAGTATTATGTAATTAATGTGGTAGTAATTTTGATGTTATTATTTTTTTACGTCCTATATTCTTTTTGATGTATTATTTAAAATGTGCAACCCTTATTAAGACAGACTGACCATGTTGATTCAATACTAAAATAGCTTACCATTTTAGTTTCATCCTCACTTTTTCAAAAGTAGTTTTTTATAAAATTCAAAAAAAAAGTCTATTTTTTCAAAGATTGCTGTGATTTTAACGAAATAGATTAAAAATTTTCTTTTACAATCTATTTTTAAAATTTCGTGAATTAGTTCTAAGTTGATTTATAATCATTTGATTAAAAACCGTTAAATTTATCTGATTTTTTTTATAAAGAAATAAATCTTAGTTTAATTGATAATTCAATAAATCTAAAAAAATTATTGGTGCATACTAAGTTAATGTATATATTTGCCCATTTAAAACTGTAATTTATGAAGTATTTATTTTCATTAAAAATAATAATTGCCTGCTGTTTAGTTTTTATTATTTTTTCCTGTAAACCAAGTAAAGAACTTGTTTATTATCAAAATATAGATAGCTTAGGTTCTTCCAAGAATGTAAATACCTACGAGATTAAAATTCAACCCGATGATTTATTGCTGATCATCGTATCGGCAGAGGATGCTGAATCTGCTATCCCATTTAATTTAACCGCTGTTAGCATTCCTACGACAGTCGGTATGGGGACTAGTTTTAATGGTCAGCTATCACTACAAACTTATTTGGTAGATGCAAATGGTTCTATAATTTTTCCTGTTTTAGGAAAATTGCAAGTCGCTGGTTTATCTCGCTCTGAGCTTCTCCAATTATTGGAGGGTAGAATAGCTAAATACATAAAAAATCCTATAATTAACATACGCCGTATGAATTTTAAAGTTTCAATTCAGGGAGAGGTTAATGCGCCGGGTATCTTTACTATTAATTCAGATCGTGTTACTTTGATTGAAGCCATAAGTTTAGCTAGAGATTTGACTATATATGGCAAAAGAGACAATATTCTTATTATTAGAGAAGTCAATGGGGTAAAAACCTATAATCGGGTTGACATTACTAAAGCCGATTTTATTAATTCGCCGTTTTATTATCTGGCGCAGAACGATGTGGTATATGTAGAACCGAATAAAGTGCGAATTAATGGTGCGGCTGTCGGCACAAATACAAGCGTAATAATATCCGTAACCTCCTTACTTATTACCCTAATTACTTTAATTTATAAATAAGCATTTATTATGAATACTACTAATATATCAGACGATAATACGGAGGAAGATATCAATATAAAAGACACGCTGCAAAGGTATCTTTTTTATTGGCCTTGGTTTGCTTTAAGTGCTATTATCTGCCTAAGTTTTGCTTTCGTTTATTTACGATATGCTACTCCTCAATATAAAGCAAGTACAAATATTTTAGTTAAGGATGATAAAAAAGGGGGCATACTCTCTGAAATGTCTGCGTTTGCCGATTTGGGTTTAAGCGGGGGCATGAAAAGTAATGTGGATAATGAGGTTGAAATTTTAAAATCAAGAACCTTAGTTGAGAGTACGGTTAAAGCATTAGAACTAAACGTTTCTATATTTAAGAAAGGAAGGGTTAACACTGTTGATGTTTATAAAGAGGCTCCAATAGAGGCTCATTTTATTAACCTTAAATCTGATTTTTACAAAGATAGAATGGGTTGGCAGTTTGCTAAATTGTCTCCAGATACTTTTGAATTGATAAATTTATCTAAAGGAGCGGATGAAAAAGATCCGCAACTTTTGACCACTAAAAAAGAATTTCGATATGGCGAAATCATCCCAACACGAAATGGGGATTTAATTGTTACTAAGCCTATTGTTTTAAATAGTATAATTGCAGAGGATTATGATTTAATATATATTAGTGTTGCTCCCCTTGATGACGTTGTTGGGAATTTTTTGGGTCGGATTACGGTTAGTCCCATCAGCAAAACGAGCAGTGTCGTTGGGATTTCAATAGTTGATTCCAAAGCTAAAAGAGCCGAAGCCTTTTTAGACACTATGATTCAAATTTATAATAATAATGCTGCCGCTGATAAGAATTTTGTATCTGAGAATACCTCTAAATTTATTTCCAATCGCTTGGTTTTAATAAATCAAGAATTGGATGGAGTTGAACAAGATGTGGAAGCTTTCAAACAATCTAACGGTCTTACTGACATAGAATCCGAGGCTAAATTGTTTATAGAAGGCTCCAGCGATTACAATAAATTGAGTGTAAAGAATGACATTCAATTGAATGTGGTTGTTTCTATGCTGCAATTCATGAAGAAGAGCAGCAATGGTGATTTGATTCCAGCCAATCTTATAGAAGGGCAGGGAAATACGTCGGAATTGATTAGCTCCTACAATAAATTGGTATTAGAGCGCGATAGAATTTTGAAATCGGCAACGGTTTCTAATCCCACGGTTGTTAAACTAGACCAACAAATCCTTTCGCTAAAAGCTAATGTGATTGAAAGTTTAACGCGTTTACAATCTAACTTGAATATTCAAAAGATTGATTTGAAAGGTCAGGAAGGTATTTTGGATTCCAAAATAGGAAAGATTCCGGTGCAAGAGCGAAAATTTAGAGTAATAGCCAGACAACAAAAGGTAAAAGAGGAATTGTATTTGTATTTGCTTCAAAAGAGAGAGGAAACGGCTATTTCACTTGCTGCAACAGAACCTAATGCAAGAGTAATCGATCTTGCAAAGGCAACTAAAGACCCTGTTGCTCCAAATCGCAAAATAGTTAATTTGCTGGCTTTACTATTTGGACTACTTATTCCAGTCGGAGTTTTATATGTTAAAACTTTATTTGACACAAAGGTTAAATCTAGATTGAATATTACCGAAAAATTTAACATCCCTTTTTTGGGAGATGTTCCTCGTTCGTCAACGCCTAATGAGATTATTAGTACTAAAAGTAGAACGAGTACTGCCGAAGCGATAAGAATTGTTAGAGCTAATTTAGATTTTATGCTGACCCAAGTTCCTGACGGCAAGGCTAAGAGCATCTTTGTTACTTCAACCGTTCCAGGGGAAGGAAAGACCTTTTTATCGGTTAATTTAGCTGCAATTTTTGCACACTCTGGAAAAAAAGTTCTCTTAGTAGGTTTAGATATTAGAAAACCAAAGTTAAATGAGTATGTTGGTATTCAAAGCAATAGAGGATTAACGGATTATTTATCGACTAAAGATACTCCTGTTGCAAATTTTATTAATAAAATGAAAGGTTTTGAAGCATTTGATGTGCTACTAGGAGGAAGTATACCTCCAAATCCAACAGAAATGTTAATGAGCGCAAAAGTAGATTTATTATTTGCTCAATTGAAAGATGAATATGATTATATCGTAGTAGATACAGCTCCTGTAAGTTTGGTTTCAGATACTTTAATCGTAGCGAAACACGCTGATACTTTTGCCTATGTGGTTCGAGCTAATTATCTAGACAAACGTTTGCTGAATATTGCTGGTAATTTGCATAAAGATGAAAAATTACCGAATATGGCCTTTATTCTCAACGATACTACTGTTTCTAAAGGTTATGGGTATGGTGGTTATGGGTATGGTGGTTATGGATATAGTGGCTATGGATATGGTGGTTATGGATATGGCGTGGTATATGGTTATGGTCCCGATAGTGAAAATGAAAAAGAAAAATTTAAGCCTTGGTATAAGAGGATTTTAAGTAAATCAAAAAAATAGGCGTAAGCCTATTTTTTGTTTAAGTTAAAACTTAGAAAAAGACAAAAATATATTACCGATTGTGGCATAAAAAAACTAACATAGTGTGAACTTGGTGAGACTAATTGAAAATGTTCACTAATTTTTGTTTTTAACACATAGTCAAAAACCTGATTTTATTAAACCTATTACTTCATTATATTGAAGATCCGCTTGTTTAAAAGAGACAAAATTCAAATAATACATCTAAATAAACTATATAATTCCATAGGTTAGTAGCGACTAATTATATTGGTTAATAAAAAAAATAAGTTCCGTAGCACACAACGAAACATTTAACCCTACCCAATACTTTTAAGAATTAAAAATATTAATTGATTTGCTATTATGTTTAATAGACCCTTATCTTTATTGATCCTCATCATTCTTTCTCCTGTATTCCTATTTGTAAGCTTTTTTATTTTTTGTGAAGATGGTTTTCCTATTTTCTTTACCCAACGCCGAGTAGGTGTCAATTATACTTTTTTCCAAATCTACAAGTTCCGATCTATGAAAAAAAACACTCCTAATGTGGCAACGCATTTATTACTTAATCCCGAAAAATATATTTTAAAAACAGGTAGTATTTTACGTAAACTGAGCTTAGACGAATTACCTAATTTGATTAATATTTTGAAGGGTGAGATGGTTTTTGTAGGCCCTCGGCCAGCTTTATACAATCAAGATGATCTAATGGCGTTGCGGGTCAGAGCAGGAGTTGATCAACTCTTGCCAGGAATCACCGGGTGGGCTCAAGTAAACGGTCGAGATGAAATTTCTTTAGAAGAAAAAGTGAGGTACGAAAAGGAATATGTTAGTCGAAAATCGTTATGGTTTGATCTAAAGATTATTGGAATTACTTTTCTTAAGGTACTAAATAGTAAAGGTGTGAAACATTAACGAGATTTTATTTTGGGCTTTTCAAAATTAAATAAGATTTAGGAACTATGTTTTATAACTTTTGCAAACTTGCTTAGTGGCTGCAAGGCTGATTTTGTCTTCGAAAAAATCAAAAGAGCGCTACTAGTTTCTCTTGTTGCTAATCTTTATGTTTGTATCTAAGTAGATTATATCACTTTATTAGAAATATTGTGAACATTCAATTTATTTAAAACCAGTAAGCACGATAACGTACATTAATTATATTTCAAGCTTAAATGTATCTTAATTTGTTGCATAGTTGAAATGTTTTAAGAACATGTTTTAAATGTTTTAACTTTTCACAAAAACCAAGTAGGTCCCTTTTTATAAAGATGTAGCTTTTCTAAACAAATCACTACCTTTGTATCTATGGATTATTCATCAAAACTTGTAGAAAAAGCAGTCAACGAGATGTCTCAATTGCCTGGAATAGGTAAAAGAACAGCTTTGCGATTGGTGTTACATTTATTAAAACTACCCAAAGAACAAACTTCTTTTTTGACACAAGCATTAACCACTATGCGAGAGGACGTTCAGTTTTGTGAAAGTTGTCATAATATCTCAGATGCGACCGTTTGTGATATTTGTTCTAATGCAAAAAGAGATCATCAGATTATTTGCGTGGTTGAAGATATTCGTGATGTAATGGCAATTGAAAACACAGGACAATTTAGAGGGATATACCACGTTTTAGGCGGAAAAATATCACCTATAGATGGCATAGGACCTAGCCAATTGAATATTAATTCTCTAGTAGAAAAAGTGAAGTTAGGCTTAGTAAATGAAATTATTTTTGCGTTGAGTTCCACAATGGAGGGTGATACCACAAATTTTTATATTTACAAACAAATACAGGATTTTGATATAATTACTTCTACAATTGCAAGGGGAATATCAGTCGGTGACGAATTAGAATACGCAGATGAAGTAACTTTGGGAAGAAGTATTTTGCACAGAGTTCCATTTGAAAAGTCATTAAGAAATGGTTAAGTTGAAAATTAAGAATATTTTTGCAATGAAAATGCATATTGAAATTGTTATGGAAAACATTTAAACTTATCCTCGATCAAATTCATCGCGATGAATTGGTATTTTTTTTAAAATAAAGTCAAAACAATTATTAGGTAATTAAACATCAAGACTTATTAGCTATTATTTTGATTTCAATATAGTAATCTAAAGGCTTTGTATGTAAAGCAAATAGTAATTATTTAATTTAAAAAATGGTCATACTTTTAAATTACTAAATGAAAACCTATATTTGTTACCTAAAATATAAAAATGAACAAAACTGCATTATACCTATTACTGGGAATTAGTATTTTTTTTACTTCTTGTATTCCTACAAGAGACCTTATTTATCTTCAAAATAAACAGGGAAACCCAAGTGATATATCTGTTTCTGAGGTGATGTTAAAGCCTTACCGACTGCAAACCAACGATGTTTTAAGAATAACCATAAAGGCAGATGATCCAAAACTAGTTGCTATTTTTAATCCTAGTTTCAAAGATGAAACAGATATAACAAGCTCTTCTTTGTACTATTCGGGATACACTGTCGATGATCATGGAGCTATCCGTATTCCAGTTTTGGGAGATATTAGCGCTATTGGCTACACTGTTGAAGAATTAAGATTAAAAATTGAGAAACAACTTTTGGAAGACTATTTCAAAAAGGAAGCTAATATTTTTGTCACAGTGCGTTTGGGCGGTTTCAAATATACTATCAATGGTGAGGTTGCAAATACTGGAACAAAATTTTTATATCAAGAGCAAGTTAACATTATGGAAGCCATTGCAAATTCTGGTGATATTACAGTAACCGGAGATCGAAAAGCAGTAACAATTATTCGTCAAACTCCTACCGGAACAGAAATGCACGACATCGATTTAACAGACATTAACGTGATGCAATCTCCTTATTATAATTTGCAGCCCAATGATTTTATTTATGTAAAACCCCTGAAACAAAAAACTTGGGGCACTGGAAAGACAGGGATAGAGTCACTTTCCACTATTCTAACCGTTCTTTCTCTATTTACCACTACCTTAGTATTGTTAAAATTATAATAAATCAAAAAATGTTAGATATTAAAGATTTTTCAATTTTTGAAGCCGATAATGGATTTGATTTTAAAGGATTTCTAATTAAGATTGGAAGTTATTGGAGATGGTTTTTGTTGAGTTTGGCTATTACTTTCACCATTGCATATCAAGTAAATATAAGAAAAGAAAAAATTTACAGTATGGAAACTGTGATCTCTGTAAAGGAGGAAACAAACCCACTATTTACATCTAATACCAGCTTGGTTTTCAATTGGGGAGGAACATCTGATCAAGTTCAAACTATAGGAACCACTTTACAATCTCGTTCTCACAATGAATTGGTTGTCGATAAGCTACAATATTACATTAGCTATTTAGCACAAGGCAAGTATAATGTGGTCGATGCCTATGGTTACGTGCCGTTTTATGTAACTATCGACAAATCAAGAGCTCAGCTTCTAGGAACTCTTGTCAAAGTTAAATTTTTGAGTGAAAGCCTCTATGAAATTCGAATTTCGTTTACTACTAATTCTGCCTCATTGATTACTTATGCCGACAATTCTTCTACCAACACAGCGGTTGCCGTTGGTGATTTTGTTAAAAGATACAAAGTGGGCCAGCTTGTTTCTTTACCATTTTTAAATTGGAAACTTCAAATAAAGGATAATCCTGGTTTTTATAAAGGGAATGAATATTTTGTTCAATTTAATGATTTTGATCGCACAGTTTCAGGCTATCGAGGAATTACTGTAAAGTCCGACGAAAAAGGAGGTTCTATCATAACATTGGGGCTGATGGGTCCAAATAAAGCTCGAATGGTTGAATATCTAAATTCGACCGTAGAAATGCTTATTAAAAGGCAGCTTGACGGAAAAAATCAGTTTGCGACTAACACCATAAAATTTATAGATAGTACACTTGTAGCTATGGAATCGCAATTGAAAGAAACCACTAACGAGCTCAAATCCTTTCGGCAAGGCAAGAATATTTATGATATAGAAGGAGATGGTGCAAAATTCTCAGATAAAGTATTGGAATTTGATGTCAAAAAAGATGAAATTAGTCGGAAAATAACGTACTACAACTCTTTGAAATCTTATTTAAAAAGTAGTGTTGACTATTCAAAACTGCCAGCGCCATCAGTTGCAGGTATTGAAGATCCTAACATTGTTGTGAATGTGTCAAAATTAATATCGCTTTCAACCCAAAGATCAGAAATGGCATACGCTGTAAAGAGCGAGAAAATTTTCAAAGATTTTGATAATCAAATGGAAGCGATTAAAAAAGTTTTATTTGAAAACATTAATACCGCAAAGTCCTCGCTTCAATATGATTTGGCTTTAGTCGAAAGTAAAATTAATGAAACTGAAAGTACGATCAAGCAACTTCCTGAGGATCAGCAGGAGTTGATTAAAATTAAAAGGAAGTATGATTTGAGTGATAACATTTACAATGCGTTTCTTCAAAAACGCAGTGAGGCTGATATAGTTAAAGCAGCAAATTTGTCAGACATACATTTTATTGATCCTGCAAAAGATATTGGCGGTGGACTGATGGGCTCCAAAAATTCAGTAAATTATGTTTTAGCTCTTTTCTTAGGATTATTGTTTCCTTTAATTATGGTTTTCGGTATTTTCTTTATTAATAATTCTATTCAAAACACAGATGATATCAATAGAATTACAAAAATACCATTAATAGGTGTTATTGGTTTAAGTAAAGACAGTAATAGTTTGGCAGTATATGCAAAACCCAAATCAGCTTTATCCGAGTCGTTTAGAGCCATTCGATCGTCTCTTCAATATCTCTACAAAAAACAACTTGTAGATGGGGCAAAAACATTGATGATTACCTCCTCAGTCAGCGGTGAAGGAAAAACGTTCTGTTCGATGAATATTGCAACGGTATTCGCATTAAGTGAAAAAAAGACAGTAATCATTGGGTTAGATTTGCGAAAACCTAAATTATTTGATGAATTCAATTTATCAAATGAAGTAGGTGTTGTGAATTATCTGATAAAGCAAAGATCACTTGATGAAATTGTTAATAGCACTCATATTCCATTTCTTGATGTTATTTTATCCGGTCCAATACCGCCAAATCCTGCTGAAATGATTATGAGCGATGGAATGAGGGAGATGATGGAAGAATTAAAGAAAAAATACGATTATATTATCTTGGATACCCCTCCGGTAGGATTAGTGTCAGATGCACTAGAACTCGCACAATATTGTGACGTTACTCTCTATATCGTTAGACAGAATTTCACCAAAAAAGATATGATCACTTTGCTTAACAACCGAGTAAAAAGAGGAGAGTTGCACAATACGAGTATCATTTTAAATGGATTCCAGAACAAAGCCAAATATGGCGCAGGCTATGGTTATGGCTACGGTTACGGTTACGGCTCTACAGCGTATTCTAACGGATATAATGAGGATGATAAACCTAGAAGTTTCATTGAAAAAACAGTAGGAAAATTTAGAAAATTATAGTGTTGATAATGGTTTGTTAGTTACAATCAAATGATAGAAAACGTGAAGAGTAATATATTAATAACGGGAGGAGCTGGTTTTATTGGTTCTAATTTGTGTGATTATTTTTTGTCCAATGGACATAAAGTGATCTGTCTGGATAATTTTGCTACGGGACACAGACACAATCTCAAAGATTTTATCAATAACAAAAACTTTTGTTTGATAGAAGGTGATATTCGAAATTTAGAAGACTGTCAAAATGCTGTAAAAGGTGTAGATTACGTATTACATCAGGCAGCTTTGGGTTCTGTACCTCGTTCTATAAATGAACCTATTACTACCAATGATGTCAACGTTTCTGGGTTTTTGAATATGCTTGTTGCTTCACGTGATGCTAATATAAAACGATTTGTGTATGCAGCTAGTTCATCGACCTACGGAGATTCAGAGGGATTGCCTAAAGTAGAAGACGTTATAGGAAAACCACTTTCGCCATATGCCATCACTAAATATGTTAATGAATTGTATGCTGATATTTTCAGTAAAACGTATGGATTGGAAACGATTGGGTTGCGATATTTTAATGTTTTTGGACGGAAACAAGATCCCAAAGGGGCTTATGCTGCGGTAATTCCAAAATTTGTGATGCAATTAATGCGACTCGAAAGTCCAAGAATAAATGGTGACGGTAACTATTCGCGTGATTTCACTTATATTGACAATGTCATTCAAATGAATGAATTGGCGATGACCACCAAAAATTTAGAAGCAATAAATACCGTTTACAATACTGCTTTTGGAGGTCAAAACACGTTAAATAATTTAGTTGACTATTTAAAAGAGTATTTGTCAGAATACAATCCAAAAATTTTAGATGTTGCTATTGAATACGGTCCAAATCGAGTTGGCGATATTCCACATTCGATGGCGAGTATTGATAAAGCTAAAGCATTGTTAGGTTATAATCCACAATATTCTTTGCAAGAAGGATTGAAGGAAGCTATCGCTTGGTATTGGGAGAATTTATATTCGAATCACCAAAAAGCAGAAAAATAGAGTAGTGTAAAAGTGTTTTGAACGAAGCAATTTTAGAAAATAAAATAAAAAATATATGAAAATCACAAAAATTTGTTGTATCGGTGCGGGATATGTTGGTGGCCCTACGATGGCTATTATCGCTCAAAAATGTCCTAATATTCAAGTTACAGTTGTGGATTTGAATGCGGAACGAATTGCAGCTTGGAACGATGAAAATGTAAATAATATTCCAATTTATGAGCCGGGACTGAGCGAAATTGTCGCTGAAGCACGAGGTAGGAACTTGTTTTTTTCAACTCAGGTTGAAAAAGCAATACACGAAGCGGAAATTATTTTTATATCGGTAAACACACCAACTAAAACGTATGGTAAGGGAAAAGGTATGGCTGCCGATTTGAAGTACATTGAATTGTGTGCTAGACAAATTGCTAAAATTGCCAAAGACGATAAAATTGTAGTTGAGAAATCTACTTTACCAGTTCGCACCGCCGAAGCCATAAAGAGTATTTTAAATAACACCGGTAATCAAGTACAATTTCAAATATTGTCTAATCCAGAATTTCTAGCCGAAGGAACTGCTGTGGAAGATTTATTGAATCCAGACAGAATATTAATTGGTGGTGACCCATCAGTTGAGGGACAGAATGCAATTAAGGCTTTAGTTGACGTTTACGCGAATTGGGTTGCCCCCGAGAAAATATTAACTACTAATTTGTGGTCATCAGAATTATCAAAATTGACTGCCAATGCTTTTTTGGCACAACGTATTTCTTCAATAAATGCTTTATCTGAACTTTGTGAAAAAACGGGAGCCAACATTAATGAAGTTTCCAAAGCTATCGGAATGGATAGTCGAATTGGTTCAAAATTTCTCAAGGCATCTGTAGGATTTGGGGGTTCATGTTTTCAAAAAGACATCTTGAATTTGGTTTATATTGCTAAATCTTACGGTTTAACTGAAGTGGCCGATTATTGGGAACAAGTTATCATTATGAACGACCATCAAAAGAGGCGTTTTTCAAATAAAATTGTTAAAACATTGTACAACACCGTGGCCGATAAAAAGATTGCTTTTTTGGGATGGGCTTTCAAGAAAGATACTAATGATACTAGGGAATCGGCAGCTATTTATGTAGCCGATGATTTAATCAATGAACAAGCACAAATTGCGGTTTTTGATCCTAAAGTTTCTAGAAAAAAAGTTTTAAATGATTTAGATTATTTAGAAACTAGAAGTTCTGAAATTAATGCCAAAGCAATCAGTACTTTTGAAAGTCCTTATGATGTATGTAAAGAGGCCCATGCCATTGCAGTGCTCACGGAATGGGATGAATTTATAGGCTATGATTGGCAAAAAATTTATGATAGTATGCAAAAACCCGCCTTTATTTTTGATGGAAGAAACATACTGAATGGAGCTGATTTAGAAACAATTGGTTTTGTATATCAAGGGATAGGAAGTTAAAAACGGGATGTTATAAATTAGTTTGCCTAAAGGATGTAATTTGGGTTTTCGAAGCAGAAAATTAAAACTAGGTTTCTACTATTGGAAACCAAAAAAATATAAAAATTGAATACAAACATAAAGATAGCCGTTATTGGTTTGGGATATGTAGGTTTGCCATTGGCAAGATTGTTCGCTACTCAATATTCTGTGGTGGGATTTGATATAAATCAGTCTCGAATTGATGCGCTTACGCAGGGAATCGACAGTACTCTTGAGATTGACTCTGAAAGTTTACAGCAAGTATTAGTAGAGAAATCTACTAAAAGTAAGGGTTTATATTGCACTTCAGCTTTGGTTGAAATTGCAGATTGTACATATTATATCGTTACGGTTCCTACGCCTGTAGACAAAAATAATCGTCCTGATTTGACTCCCTTATTCAAATCCAGCGAAACTGTTGGCCAAGTTCTCAAGAAAGGCGACATTGTTATTTATGAATCAACTGTATATCCAGGAGTAACTGAGGAGGAATGTGTTCCGGTTTTAGAAAAAGTGTCAGGCTTAAAATTCAATGTTGATTTTTTTGCTGGGTATTCGCCAGAGCGCATCAATCCTGGAGACAAAGAGCATACAGTTGATAAAATACTAAAAGTTACTTCAGGTTCTACTTTTGAAATCGGACATAAAGTCAATAATTTGTATCAATCCGTTATCACTGCAGGAACGCATCTTGCTCCTTCAATAAAAGTAGCCGAAGCTGCAAAAGTAATTGAGAATTCGCAACGTGATATCAATATTGCATTTGTCAATGAATTGGCCAAAATCTTCAATATTTTAGAAATTGACACTCAAGCTGTTTTAGAGGCTGCAGGGACAAAATGGAATTTTCTTCCCTTTAAACCGGGATTAGTTGGCGGACACTGCATTGGTGTTGATCCTTATTATTTGGCACAAAAAGCACAGCAAAATGGCTATCATCCTGAAATAATTTTGGCAGGACGGCGTTTGAATGACAGTATGGGTGACTACGTTGCTTCTCAGGTGGTCAAGTTAATGATTAAAAAAGGAATTACCATTAACGGAGCCAGTGTGTTGATGTTAGGAATTACCTTTAAAGAAAATTGTCCTGATGTACGCAACACTAAAATTGTTGATGTTATTCGTGCGTTAGAAGATTATGGTATAAAAGTTAGTCTTTATGATCCTTGGGCTAATTCGGTTGAGGTAGCACACGAATATGGATTGATAAATAGCAATAGACCCCCGACAGCCACGTTTGATGCTATAGTTTTAGGTGTTGCTCACAAAGAATTCTTAGATTTGGACATTGATAGCCATAGAAATACCAACAGCGTTGTCTATGATGTAAAAGGAGTTTTAGGTGAAAAAGCTGATGGAAAGCTTTGAGAAGCGTTGGAAGGTTAGCTTTTATTTTGGAAAAGTTATAAATTAGATTTTAGTTTTTAAAGTGTTGTATAATATTAAAAATTTAAATAATGAAAAAAATATTGATCACCGGTGGAGCAGGGTTTATTGGATCGCATGTGGTTCGCCGTTTCGTAATGAATTATCCAGACTATCAAATTTTTAATTTGGATGCGCTCACTTATGCAGGGAATTTAGAAAATATCACGGATATCGAAAAGTCAACAAATTATACTTTTGTTAAAGGAGATATTACTGATGAGTTTTTTATTGCTAATTTGTTTCAAGCACATCAGTTTGATGGCGTTATACATTTGGCTGCAGAATCGCATGTTGATCGTTCTATCGAAGACCCGATGGCTTTTGTGAAAACCAATGTTATAGGAACAGTGAATTTACTAAATGCGGCTAAAAAGCAATGGGCAAACAATGGTGAAGGTAAACGCTTTTATCACGTGAGCACTGATGAGGTTTATGGTTCTTTAGGTGCTGAGGGCTTGTTTACAGAAACCACTCCTTATGATCCTAACTCTCCTTATTCGGCTTCAAAAGCTAGTTCTGACCATTTTGTAAGGGCTTATGGTGAGACTTATGGCTTGCCTTTTGTATTGACTAACTGTTCAAATAATTACGGGCCAAATCATTTTCCAGAAAAATTGATTCCTTTGTTTATCAATAACATTATAAATAATAAACCTTTACCAGTTTATGGTGATGGAAATTATACTCGCGATTGGTTATTTGTTATAGATCATGCGGTAGCTATTGATTT
>CAMBHH010000011.1 GCA_945866505.1 Flavobacterium psychrophilum | reverse complement strand
GTGGTAGGATCTCCTACAACAGCTTTTTATGGTACTTTCCCTTTCACTGTTCCAGGTTCTAGACCAACTGCAGTAGGAAATCAATATTACCAAGTTATAGTTACAACTTATACTTCTGGAATTAGAATTGCTACAGCTTCAAGATTTGTAGTAGGTGGTAAACTTCCAAATGGTGTACTTGTTGCTCCTATCGGAGGTTATATGGCTACATCATCTTCTAATACTACTGCTACCAGTGTTCAAGATGGTTCAGTAGGTGTTTTTAAAGCTAATGCAGTAGGTGAAGCTTTCACACAAGTAAATGGTGTTACTGTTGATCCTGCTTTCCCTATTACAACTTCAACATCAAACGTAATAACTGTAGACTTCGCTGGTGTAACTAGTAGTAATACATTTAATTATATGACAACTACTGCTGTTCCTGTTTCTACAAATGTGTTGAGAATAGGTGTTAGATCTATAAATGGTGTTGGTGTTTCTTTGACTTCTAACGCTACTGCTGTTAATCCTACAACTACTTCACAAGCTAAATTGTTGACCTTGACAGCTGCTAGACCTGCTGCACCTTCAGCTATAAAAATGACTAACGATGCGGTTAGTACAACTGCTGCAGTTACTGCTATTGGTAAATTTGTAGGTACAACTACTCCATTTACGTTGACTGCTACTGCATCTCCTTTGGCTTCTTCTTACACTTGGGAATTGCCAGCTGGTGTAAACCAAATCTCTGGCGGAAATTCTAATATAATTACAGTGAACTTCGCTGGTGTTACTCCAGGTGCTAAGTCACTATTCATTGGTGTAAAAGCTGTAAACGCAATTGGATCTTCTTCAACCGTAAACGTGGGTGTAAATGCTGCATCTACTTTTAAATATTTATCGTTAGCTGCTGCTCTTCCTGCTGCTCCTACTTCTGTAGTAGGGCAAATACTATTAGTATGTGGTTCAGGTGGTTCTTATGATTATACTATTACTCCTTCAGTATTAGCTAGTTCTTATATCATTACTGCTCCAGTAGGTTCTTTAGTAACATCTGCTAGTGCACCGATGAATAATACTAACGTATTAGAAACATCTGACCTAATGTTTACAGTAGTTTACAACGGATTAGTGGCTCCTACAGCTGCTGCTAAAAAAACTCTTACTATTGCCGCTAAAAACGGAGTTGGAACAAGCTTAGTAGCTAAATCCTTGACTTTGACTACTGGCGCTTGTGTTTCTACTTCTAAAATGAGAAGTGATGTTGTAAGTGCTACTGAGGTTTATCCTAACCCAGTATCTAGCGATTTCAGTATAGATATTACCACTGCAAAAGCGGGAGTTCTTGAAATCGGTATCTATTCATTAGATGGTAATGCAGTAGTTAGCCCAAGATTGGTTAAATTGCAAGGAAACGCAAACACTATCAACGAAAATGTTTCTTCTTTGAAAAAAGGAATCTATATTGTTAGATTAGTAAATCCTTCAAACAATGAAGTAATTACTAAAAAATTAATTAAAAAGTAACTTTTGATTTCAATCAAAAGCTGTAATCAGGCCGCCAATTTTGGCGGCCTTTTTATTGTACCATATTTTTATTTGTTACACCTAAACTTGAACTTATACTTTTTAAAGAGTTCATCCTTTGATTGGAATGATGTTACCAAATAATTAATTTTATAGAATAATTCCTTATTGTGTCAGTATTTTTATATTTTTACAGAAAATTTATTTTAATTATATTACGTTGTAAGTTGAATAATAATAATAATAATAATAATAACAAAATATTTTTATCTTCTCCTCATATGGGAGGAAATGAGCAAAAATATATCAAAGAAGCTTTTGATAGCAATTGGGTTGCTCCAATTGGGAAAAACATAGATTTATTTGAAAGTAATTTAGAATCCTATTTGGGTGATAATGTTCAAGTAACTTCAGTATCTTCTGGTACAGCAGCCATTCATTTAGGATTGATTCAACTCGGAGTGCAATCGGGTGATGAAGTAATTTGTCAGTCATTAACATTTGTAGCATCTGCAAATCCTATTTTGTATCTTAATGCCACACCCGTTTTTATAGATAGTGAATTAGACACTTGGAACATTTGCCCGATCAGACTAGAAGAGGCAATTATTGATCGAATCAAATTGGGCAAAAAACCAAAAGCGATAATCACAGTCCATTTATATGGCAATCCTTATAAAATAGAAACCATACGATCTATTGCCGATAAATATGATATTCCAATATTGGAAGACGCAGCAGAAGCATTAGGAAGTTCGTACAAGGGTCAAAAATGCGGTGTTTTTGGAGATATAAGTATTTTGTCTTTTAATGGTAATAAAATCATTACTACTTCTGGCGGCGGAGCCTTAATTTGTCATTCAAAGGACATTAAGTCCAAAACCATTTTCCTAGCTTCACAATCTAAAGATGATGCCGTTCATTATGAACATTCACAAATTGGCTACAATTACAGGTTAAGTAATATTAGTGCATCTATAGGTCGAGGTCAAATGGAGGTTTTAGATCAGCACGTTTATTTAAGAAGGAAAATGCAGGCTTTTTATAAGCAATTATTTGAGGATATTCCAGGCGTTTATGTATATGAAACCCCAAATAAAGATTATTTTTCTAATCATTGGTTGTCCGTAATAACTATAAATCCAGCTGAAACCAACGGAATCGATTGTAATGATTTGCGTTTGGCGTTTGAGGCTAAAAACATCGAGTCACGACTGCTTTGGAAACCTTTGCATTTGCAACCATTGCATAGAGAATATCCCTATTATGGCACTAACATTGCAGAAAGTATATTTGCAACAGGACTGTGCTTACCTTCTGGATCAAACACCACCGATGAAGACAAGGCAAGAATTAAGACGGTTGTCCAGAGTGTTTTTACAACAAAAAAGAAAAGTACAATCAAGTCGATTTTCCCCATCAATCAAAAATTGTTTGAAGACAATGTGCTCGTTAATTTTTTTACGAAAAACGGACTAAAAACCACATAGCCAGCATTTATAGATAATTGATTTAATTCCTAATTTATAGAAAATTTTATTAATTTATAGATAGGTGAATTACATTAACAAATATTAATGTAATAAATGGGACTACCTTTAGCGAAGCTTTTTTATAAACCAAATAAAAGGAGTCTTTAGAGTAAAAAAAGATTTTCTTAATTAAAATCTTTTGTCAATAATCAATAATTATTTAGTTACAGTTAACTATTTTGGCATAAAATATTATTTAAAATAGTATTCTAATTATGAATAAAAAAATATTGGTATTAGGTCTAGGACAAAATAATTTTCTATCTTTTTTGTATTCTTCTTTAAAAAAATTTGATGCTACGTTTTGTATTACTGCGCCATTCTATGTCCAAATCAACAAGGATTCAAACAATGACACGTGGATGTATGAAAATAAAAACATCATCAAAAAAAAGTCAATCTTAATTATTCTAAGGGCTTTTTTATCTAGCTTGTTTTCTAGACATTTTCACGCTACCTTTTTTTTTATTCTTTTTGTAGAAGGGAAAATACCAAAAGCATTTCATTTTGTTGCCAAACAAATTGAAGCGAAAGCCTTTTTTATCCAAAACAAAAATTTCAATGAATTTGACACTTTTCATTTTCATTTCATGCAATACAGTTATTTGCGAGAATTATTTCTTGTGCCAAAAAACAAAAAAATTGTATGTTCCTTTTGGGGGTCAGATTTGTTGAGAACCAACGATCTTTTGAATTTCTATTTTGTAAAAAAAGCACTTTACCAATCTACCGTCATCACTTGCCAATCGATGGAATTAAGAGAAATAATACTATCCAAATTTGGACGAGATTTGTACGATAAAATCCAAGTTTCAATGTTTCCAATCGAGGAGAAAATCTATAGTCTAATGGACATAAATTATGAACGAATAGAGAAAATATCCGATTTTAAAAAGAAATTCGATTATGCTACCGATAAATTAAATATATTAATTGGTCATAGTGGAAGTCCTTTTAACAATCATATAAAAATAATTTCAGCTCTAAAAAATTGTCGTTATAAAGATAAATTACATTTGATTATCAACTTAAATTACGCAATATCTGAAAATAAAAAAAAGAAATACAAAAAAGAACTGTACGAAGTTTTGCAACCAATAGGATCTTCTTATGTAATTTTAGAAAAGTTTTTTATTGAGGATGAGTTGGCGGTTTCAAGATTGGCATCGGACATTTTTATTCATACACCTGTATCTGATGCTTTGAGCAGCACTATGTTAGAATTATTGTATGCGTCAAATATAGTTATTACAGGATCGTGGTTACCCTATAAAACTTTCAAAAAAGCAAAATTAACTTACTATGAAATAGATACTTTTTCAGAACTAAGCCTAAAACTTGATTTGCTGATAGAAAATTTTAATTCTGAAAAAGAACTAGCCAAAAATAATAAATTAGCAGTTAAAGAGCACTTTTTCAATAACGATATCGTAACAAAATGGTCTCAAATCCTAAGTTAATGCACCTTTATCAATAACCTTGAAAATAGAAATGAATTTAAAAAACAAAGTAAAAGACGGATTAAAATGGTCTTTTATTGATCAAGTTTTATCGCAAATTATTTTATTAATTTTTGGTATTTATTTGGCTAGAATATTATTGCCCTCTGTTTTTGGATTAGTAGGAATGGTAACCATTTTTACCAATTTTGCTGTTTTGTTTATTGACCTTGGTTTTGGAGTGGCATTAATTCAAAAAAAAGATGCTGATAATTTTCATTTTTCATCTGTATTTTGGTTGAATTTGGCAATTGGAGTGTTTTTATATATTTTATTTTTCTTTACTGCTCCATTATTTAGCATTTTTTTTAAACAATCTGAACTTACCATTTTAATCAGGGTAATTTCATTGTCATTTATTATTTGTTCCTTAACTTCTGTTCAATCTAATTTGTTAGTTCGCGAATTAAAGTTCAAAAGAAAAGTAATATTTAATTGGATTGCAATAATTATTGGCTACTCAGTTGCCTTTTATTTAGCATTTAATAACTACGGAGTTTGGTCAATCGTATGGATGACTATTGCGACCGCTGGTGTGAATTCAATATTGTATTGGTTTGATTCCGATTGGACTCCCTCATTTGTATTTAAAAAAAGTAAAATTAAAGAATTGTCTCAAACAGGTTTGAGTGTTTTGGGCGACACGACAGTAAATTATTGGTCACGAAATTTTGACAATTTTATTATTGGACGTGTTTTAGGAAGTTCAGAATTAGGACTTTATACTAGAGCTTATACCTTAATGTTGTTACCCTTGCGAAATATTTCGTCGGTAATTACCAAAGTGATGTTTCCTGCATTTTCAAAAAAACAAGGGGACGTGAAGGTTATAAAGCAATACTATTTAAAAATTATAAAATACATTTCGTTACTTACTTTTCCAATGATGATTTGTTTATCATTAGTTTCCAAAGAATTTGTATTGTTGTTTTTCGGAAAAAATTGGTCCGGTATGATTCCTCTTCTCTCAATCTTAAGTTTAGTAGGTACCATACAATCAATATCGTTTTTGAATGGAATGATATATAATGCTTTAGGAAAATCAAATATTGCCTTCAAGATTTCCTTATATGTGAATTTCGTTTTGATTATAGCTTTTAGTATTGGGGTGAACTTTGGAATAAATGGTATGGCCTGGAGTTATCTGATTGCTTGTATTATTTTATTCTATCCCACATACAGTGTTGTAATTAAACAATTAGAAATAAATTGGGAAGAAGTATTTATAAATTTAAAGAGCTCCATATTAGGTTCTTTTGCGATGGGTTTGGTCATTTTGAGTTTAAATTTTTTTGTAGATTTTTCTATCCTTTATGGCTTTATATTTAAAGTTCTGACAGCAATTGTAGTTTATTCATCTTTGCTCTATTTTTTAGAAAATGAGTTATTAAAATCGAGTTTATCACGATTGATTCTTACCATAAAGCAATAATTGGAGCGTACTTTTTTTAACAGAATATTTAATCTAACACTATTTTTTTTTGAAATACTACAATACATTATTTGTATTAAATTTTAATAAAAAGTTATATCACTAGCATGCTTTTTAATACGCTAAATTTCGCATTTTTTCTACCTCTAGTTTTTTTGCTTTATTGGTTTGTTTTCAATAAAAACTTGAAACTTCAAAATATATTATTGCTTGTTTCTAGCTATTTTTTTTATGCTTGTTGGGATTGGCGTTTTTTATTTTTACTTGTTTTCTCTACACTTTTAGATTATTACACAGGTTTGAAAATGTGTGATGCCAAAACCAAAATCGAAAAAAAGTTCTGGTTTATTTTAAGTGTAAGTATCAATTTAGGATTTTTAGGAATATTCAAATATTATAACTTTTTTATCGATTCGTTTACTGGATTGATTTCTAATTTTGGATTTAAAATGAATCCTTACACCATAAATGTCATACTTCCAGTGGGGATTTCATTCTACACTTTTCACGGACTTTCTTATGTAATTGACATTTATAAAGATCGAATAAAAGCAGAAAAAGATTTTATCGATTATGCAGTATTTGTAAGTTTCTTTCCACTATTGGTGGCTGGTCCGATAGAAAGAGCTACGCACCTATTACCACAAATTCAAAAAAAGAGGACTTTTGATTATCCTAATGCTATTGATGGGTTACGACAGATTTTGTGGGGACTTTTCAAGAAAGTTGTTATTGCAGACCAATGTGCCACTTATGCCAATCAAATTTTCAATAATTCAGCAGATCAATCGGGAAGTAACTTAGTTTTAGGAGCGGTTTTCTTTGCATTTCAAATCTATGGTGATTTTTCAGGATATTCAGATATTGCAATCGGTACTGCACGATTATTCGGAATCGATTTATTACGAAACTTTGCCTTTCCTTATTTCTCACGTGATATTGCCGAATTTTGGAGAAGATGGCACATATCATTGTCAACCTGGTTTAGAGATTATTTATACATACCCTTAGGTGGCAGTAAAGGAGGTACTTGGATGAAAGTTCGTAACACCTTTATTATTTTTCTTGTAAGTGGATTTTGGCACGGTGCCAATTGGACATTCATAATTTGGGGGTTCCTCAATGCTCTTTATATTATGCCGTCCATCATTTTTAATACCCATAGAAATAATCTTGATACCATAGCCCAAGGGAAATTATTGCCCAGTTTTAAAGAATTGTTCTTGATGATTGTAACATTTTCGCTTACCGTATTTGCTTGGATATTTTTCAGGGCACAAAATGTAACACACGCTTTGAGCTACATTTCAGGGATTTTCACGAAATCATTATTTACCACGCCAACGGTAACTCCTTTGGTTTTATTTGCATTCATCGGACTGTTTATTATAATCGAGTGGATAGGAAGACAAAATCAATATGGCATAGCCCATTTTGGTTCATCATGGCCAAAAACATTACGATGGAGCTTTTATTATCTCATTATTGCTGCTATTTTCTATTTTAATGGAGCCGAACAACAGTTTATTTATTTTCAATTTTAGAAATGAAAAAATTCATAAAATATTCAATTCTCTTTAGCATTCCGGTCGTGTTTTTTTTAGTTTCGGTAGAAGTTTATTGTAGAACTCAGACCACATTTGTCGTTAAGAAAAATTTTCTAGAAAAAAATTTAAGGACGATAGAAACGCTAATTTTGGGAAGTTCACATTCTCAAAACGGTATTAATCCTGAATTTTTGAAAGCAAAATCATGCAACCTTGCTTTTGGAGGGCAACCCATAGCAATAGATTATTTTTTGCTAGAAAAATATATGGATCAAATGATAAATCTGAAAACTGTTTTGTTAGAAGTCTCACCACACCGATTTTATAATGAACTGAATCCCAACGATTGGAATGGTCACGTTTATTCAATTCTTTATGATATAGATTATAAAGTAGAAGGATACTCTGTTAAAAATTATTCATTTGTATTGGCTGACGTTAAATATTTTTCAACCATTTTTGTGGATAATTTTAATCCAAAAATACCCAAACAAAAACTAAATAAATTTGGATTTATGACAAATGATTTTCGAGACAGATTTTCAAAATTGAAAAATGATTCCCTAAAAATTGAAAACTCATTCAAAATGAACAATAAATTCAACAATCAATTAAATTTTAAAACGAACACCATTTTTGTGAACAAAATTATCGAAAAATGCCAAAAGAATTCTGTAAAAATTATTTTTATAGAAACACCATTATACCGAACTTATAATAGTAAGATTCCTATGATAATAAAAATGCAACATCAGGACTTATTATCTAATTTTACAAATAGATTTGGAATTCCACATTACGATTTTTCAAATAGCGAACGGTTTCATTTGAAAGATTTTAAAAATGATAATCATCTGAATCCAGATGGTGCAAAAAAATTTACTATAATTGTGGCTAGTTTATTAAACCATCAGAAACCATTGCCACTATGATAAATGTAACAAAAACTTTTTTTCCTCCATTAGAAGAATATAACCAATACTTATCAAAAATTTGGAAAAATGAATGGCTGACTAATAGAGGTGAATTAGTGGTAGAATTAGAAGAAAAGTTAAAAGACTATTTAGCGGTTTCTAATATTCTAATAATGAATAACGGAACTATTCCGATACAAATTGCTTTAAAAATTTTAGGAAATCGAGGAGAAATTATTACTACACCCTTTAGTTACGTGGCAACAACTTCGGCTATAATTTGGGAAAATTGCAAACCTGTTTTTGTTGACATACATCCTACGTTTTTAACTATTGATGAAACCAAGATTGAGCAAGCCATTACCTCAAAAACAACAGCAATTCTAGCTACTCACGTTTACGGAAATCCTTGTAATATTGAGGCTATTGAGGAAATAGCAAAAAAGTATAATCTAAAGGTTATCTATGATGCCGCTCATGCTTTTGGGGTTGAATATGATGGAAAATCTATCTTTGATTTTGGGAATGTTAGTACCTGCAGTTTTCATGCAACCAAATTATTTCATACTGGCGAAGGCGGTGCTTTATTTTGTTCAGATGAAGCATTACGTCGTACAATGTATTACAGTCATAATTTTGGACATAATGGTCAATTGGATTTTCATGGATTAGGGATTAACGGAAAAATATCTGAGTTGCAAGCCGCCATGGGATTAGCGGTTTTTCCTTATGTGGATAAAATTATTGAAGACAGAAAAAATGTTGTTGATCATTACTTATCTGATCTTAACTTTGAAAAATTAGAAACCATAACTATTCGAGAAAACACAAAATGGAATTATAGTTATTTTCCAGTAATTTTTGAAAATGAAGAACAATTAAAAATGGTTTTAAGAAAATTGAATGAAGAACAAATTTTTCCAAGAAGGTATTTTTACCCATCATTAAATACAATTCCATATGTCAATGGTGAAACAATGCCAATTTCTGAGAGTATTGCATCAAGAATACTATGTCTTCCGCTCTATTCGGGGCTTGAAAAAGAGGATGTAATTAGAATAATTCAATTGATTAATCAGTCATTATGATACTAGTTGGAGCCAAAGGATTTGCAAAAGAAGTTTTTGAGATTGTCTTAAAAAATAAGCAATCTGAATCGATCGTTTTTTATGATGATATCAATCTGAATGGAGCTAAAACCATTTTTGAAGACTACATTGTTTTACAGTCAATTGCTGAGGCTAAAGATTATTTTGAAAAAAAAGATAATAGATTTGCAATTGGTATTGGCAATCCAATTTTAAGAAGAAAAATGTTTGGAAAATTTACTCAAGTAGGCGGAATTCCAACCTCTACAATAAGTTTAGATGCCAAAATAGGTTCTAAAGAAGTAATTGTAGGTAAAGGGACAACTATTTTGGATGGTGCTATAATTTCAAATAGTGTAACCATTGGCGCGGGATGTATAGTATATTACAATGTCATTATAACTCACGATTGCAAGGTGGGTGATTTTGTAGAAATTTCGCCAGCAGCCATTTTGCTCGGAAGATGCACTATTGATTCCTACACCCAAATAGGTGCCAATTCTACCATTTTACCAGATATAACCATCGGAAGCAATGTTATTATAGGAGCAGGATCAATAGTTACTAAAAATGTTCCAGATAATTGTATAGTTTATGGAAATCCGGCAAAAATTATTCAATATGTTGACCCAATAATTATTTAGAAAATGAATAAAAAACCATTAGTTTCGGTTGTAATGATTACCTATGGTCATGAAAAGTATATTCAGCAGGCCATAGAAAGTGTTTTGGAGCAGCAATGTAATTTTGAAATAGAATTGATTATTTCAAACGATTGTTCGCCCGATAATACAAATAAAGTTGTTAAGGGAATCATAAAAAATCATCCAAAATCTCATTTTATTAAATATCATAATCATACTAAAAATCTTGGTTTAATGCCTAATTTTATTTGGTCCTTGCAACAAGCTAAAAGTAAATATATAGCCATTTGTGAAGGTGATGATTACTGGAATGATTCTTTGAAACTGCAAAAACAAGTGGATTATTTGGAGAAAAATGCTGATTGTAGTTTGTGTTTTCATCCTAGTATTCATTTGAATGATGCTAATCACGACCACTATTTTATTCATAAGCCTGTAACCATTCCAATAGACCATAAATTTGTAATGAAAGATGCTATTTTAGGAGGTGGAAGTTTTATAACCACCAATTCTATGTTTTTTCATCAGCAACATATTACTATTTTACCGGATTGGTTTTTACAAGCCCCAATTGGTGATTTACCACTAATGCTATTACTGGCTACAAAAGGAAAAATAGGACATATCGATGAAGTCATGAGTACATACCGATTGATGAGTAATAACTCTTGGAGTACAACACTTCAAGATACAAAAAAAAAGAAAAAGCATTTTTATGCGATTTTAAAAATGTGGAGTGATTTTGACAAATGGACAAATTATAAATTTCACGGAATAATTTTAAGAAAGAAAGCTTTAAATTATTATTCTTATACGAAACAAATTCTTTACATAAAAAAACAATTGGTTCTAAAAAGAATAAAATCTAAACGATAAAATGGAATCTATTAACATAAAAATTGGGGGCGATTTTGTGATAAATAAAGATGATTTTTCTTCAAAAAACATCCATCAAGATGTTATTGCTCTATTTGAAAAATCGGATTTAAACATTCTTAATTTAGAATGTCCTATTACAAAGGTGAGCAAAGAACACCAAATATTAAAAACAGGGCCTCATATAAAAGGGGATGAATTCTCTATGCTTGAGACAGTCAAGTTGTTGAATACAAATGTCCTAACCCTCGCTAATAACCACATCCTTGATTATGGAGAAAAAGGACTTGAAGATACCATTGATTTTTTGAAACAAAATAGTTTTGATTTTCTTGGAGCTGGAAAAAATGTAAACGAAGCAAAACAGGCATTTAGAAAAACAATAAAAGGCAGACGTTTCTCTATTATTAATTTTGCCGAAAATGAATGGTGTAGTGCTACCCCAATAACAGGAGGAGCAAATCCGATGAATATTATTGATAATGTACATCAGATTCAGGAAGAAAAAAAAGTATCGGATTACGTATTGGTAATCATTCATGGTGGGCATGAATATTACAATCTGCCAAGCCCTAGAATGGTTCAACAGTATCGTTTTTATGCAGAAAATGGTGCTGATGTCATAATAGGTCACCATACACATTGTATTAGTGGCTATGAAGAATACAATGGCATACCCATTTGTTATAGTTTAGGTAATTTCTTATTTACCGAAAATTCAAAATACGCGGATTGGAATATCGGTTTGGTAGCCGAAATCGTGATTGATGCCTTAGGCAAAATCGCTGTGAATTTTCATCCTGTGGAATATAATAATCAAACCTATAGTTTAAAATTATTACAGGGCGATTCAAAAAAAGCCGTTTTAGGCAGAGTTAAAAGCTACTCCGACATCATTAAAGATCCGAATAAAATCAAACAGGAATGGGATTCATTTGTGCAAAAGCAATCAAAACTATATTTGGAACTGCTATCGCCAATCGCTCAAATTAAGTACCGTTACCTAAAGGGATTGCTCTATAAATTGAAATTATCCCAAAAACTCATCAGCAAAAAAGGCTTTGCACTTTCTTTGAATCTAAACCGTTGTGAAGCTCATTCGGATGTCGTAAAAGAAGTGATGACTAAATTTATCAACAAATAATAAAATAGTTTATCAATTTAAAGCCGAATAACATATTTAATTAATACCAAATGGAAATAATAATTGCACCAATACACCAAACGTTTTTTTCTGGAAAAATATGGATGGGCTTGGATATTGAAAAAATTAAAAAAGACTTAATAGCATTTAACCCTAAATATAAAGTACAAATTATTGATTTTTCGATAATTGCAAATAATTATTTCATAATTCCTCAAAATGCTATATTGTTTTATACTGCAAGTTATTCTGAAAATTATCAGCAATATATAAGGGATGTAATCCTAGATCTTTCCATTTCAAGACCCGATGTGGTTTTGCTCCCCAATTTAGACCAACTTTTTTCCTTTGAAAATAAAGGCTATCAAGAATTGGTTAAAAGAAGATTAAAGATAGAAAATGTAAAAGGAAAATACTACGGCGACCTAGATGCTTATCTTAATGACGACCAAAAAATAACTACACCTTTTGTGTTCAAAACCCTAAAAGGTGCTATGTCAAGCGGCGTAGTATTGATTAAAAGTATAGAACAACTTCTAGCATTAGACGGTCAATATAAAAAAATGAGTTTCGTAGAAAAACTCAAATACTTGAAAAGAGAAAGAGCTAAAACAAATACTTCCAATTCCGATGTTTTAAATTTGAAGCCCAATTCAAAATACAGCTCGGTCAACTTCAAGGAATTTTTTTCCAAAAGAAATCCATTTATTGTTCAGAATTTTGTTCCTAATTTAGAATGCGATTATAAAGTTTTAGTTTTTGGAGCAAAATATTATGTTTTAAAAAGAGATATTAGAGAAAACGACTTTAGAGCTAGCGGGAGTGGCAAGTTTAAATGGGTGAAACCACCAACAGAAATCCTTGACTATGCATCTGAAATTCAGTGCCAACTCAAGGTGCCTTTAATATCATTGGATTTAGGTATTGATTCTAGCAACACGGTTTATTTGTTCGAATTTCAAGGAATCGGTTTTGGTCCATTAACATTGATTAAAAGCACGTCTTATTTTACCAAAACTGGAGATAATTGGGATGAAAAACAGCAAGAATCCAATTTAGAGTTTGAATACGCCAACGCTATTCATTATCATATTCAACAAGCTAAATGAAAATTATCCGACTTACAACAGCATTAGATTTTGGTGGTATTGAGAAAAGATTAATCAATATCTCTACCCATAAAGACGATAATCAATGGCTGTTTTGCGCTTTGGGCAAAGGAGGCAATGCTGAAATCGCAATTAGAATTAATGAAAAAAGAGTCGTTTGTTTTGACTGTAATTATAAAATTCCAAGCCTACATACTATTTGCAAATTAGTTCAATTTTTTAAACTTGAAAAGCCACAGGTGGTTCACACTTCGGGATCAGAAGCTAATTTTCACGGTATATTAGCAGCAAAATTAGCTGGAGTGAAGATCATTGTGGGCGAAGAGGTCGGGATTCCAAATCAAAGTACTGTCGCAAAATATATTTTTTCACTTATATATAAACTAGCTAATTTTGTTGTTGGAAATTCAAATGACGTAATATCGTATTTAAAACTTAAAAATAAAGTAGCAGAAACCAAGCTGATAAAAATCCCCAATCCAGTTATTTTTCCATCTTTGCCAGAAGTAAAAAAAACAGATGACGGCATTTTTCGCCTTATTTCAGTTTCAAGACTCGAAAAAGTAAAAAATATTGACAGCATATTGCGAGTAATTGCCAAACTAAAGGAGCAAAATTGTGCTGTTCAGTATTCCATTCTAGGCGAAGGCAAAGAAATGAATCATTTGAAAAATTTGACAAAAGAATTGAATATTGAACAATTAGTGACATTTTTAGGATTTCAAAATAATCCCTACTCCTATTTATTAACTTCAGATTTGTACTTGCTAACTTCTTTTACAGAAGGATTTTCCAATTCTTTGGCCGAGGCCATGTATTGCGAGTTGCCCTCTGTGACAACTAAAGTGGGTGCAGCCGAAGAAATGATAATAAGCAATGAAAATGGATGGATTGTAAGTGTAAATGATGATGAAGATTTATTCCAGACCATTCAAAGCATCATAAACATGGAAAAGGAAAAACAAATAGCCATTGGTAAAAAAGGAAAAACAACCATTACAGAAAATTATTCGCTTCAAAATCATATCGATTTATTGATGGCACTATATAAAAATATATCATAATGATAAGAGTGTTAAATATTCTAGATACCATAATGTCTGGAGGTGTGGAACGGCGCAGGTTGTCAATGGCAAAATTATTGGATCATTCTCAATTTGAAATGAAAATAATTTGTACCAATGCTGTTGGTCCTTTTCCAAAAGAGTTTGCTCAATATGGGGTGGAAATTATTGAAATTGGTGATTTGATTTCATTTATAAATTTCAAACAGCATAAAAAAGTGATGAAAATCATCGATGATTTCAAACCTCATATCATACACGGAGCTGTTTTTGAAGGAGTAACTTTGGCCTCGATTAACGGTTTTTTTAAGCGAGTACCTATTATAATATTAGAGGAGACATCTGATCCTCAAAACAGAAATTGGAAAGCTAATTTATTGATGAAACTTTTAATACTTCCTGCAGACAAAGTAATTGGTGTATCTCAAGCCTCTACAAATTATTTAACAGACAAAATAAAAGTGCCAAAAAGCAAAGTTTTATTAGTTAACAATGGAGTGGTTTTGCCACAAAAAGTAAGTAACGAAGAAATAAAATCATTGAAACAAGAACTTTCCATAAAAGAAGATGAAATAGTTATAGGAACAGTTGGAAGAATGCTTCACGATGAACATAAAAGGTTTTCTGATTTGATTAAAGCATTTGCTATTTTAATAAACAAAGGATTAAAGATTAAATTAGTAATGGTAGGTCGTGGTCCCTTACTCAAAGTATATCAAGAATTAGCTAATGAATTACAGATCCAAGAATTTGTTGTTTTTGCCGGATATCAAAATGAGACTAGTAAGTATTACGCCATTTTTGATATTTTTAGTTTAGTTTCTGCTTACGAAGCTTTTGGATTAGTTTTAGCCGAAGCTATGCTGCATAAATTGCCAATTGTAGCAACCAAAGTGGGTGGAATGCAGTATATTGTTGACGATCAGCAAACGGGCTTTTTAGTTGAAAAGTATAATGTTGAAGAAATAGCTACTCGTTTGGAAATATTATGTAATAATGAGGATTTACGTCATACTTTTGGAGAAAATGGGTATGTGAAAGCTATGCGGGAATATACTGAAGAGCGATATGTAAAAGATGTACAAAAATTATATCTGGAATTGATAAAGAAAAAAAACGTAAAAATTTAATGCAAAAAAATCTTTTTATCACTTGAGATGGTCCTCAAACCAGTTATATTGAGAGTTTTTGTTGATCTAGAAAGAAAATTAAAGATGATAATAATTAATAGCGATCATTGCTATTGTTGAAAAGTAAATAAATTATATGAAAATTTTAAACCTGTCCCCAGAAACAGTACATTTATACAAAGAATGCTTTGACAATAATGGCTCTTTTAAGATAAAAGAAAACATTGAATGGCAATTTTTTAAGAATAATGAAAAATATTATGTAAATATTGCTTTTGATGAAACTTTAAATAAACCTGCTGCAATTTATGCTTCATTCGGCATTAAGTTTAAAATTGAAAATCAAATATATGCTGCATCTCAAACAATGGATATAATAACAGACGTTAATTATAGAGGCAAGGGTTTGTTTACAGAATTAGCAAAAAACCTATATCCTGAGGCTTATAAAGATAATATTGCATTAATGTATGCTTTTCCAAACGGCAAATCTATTCATGGGTTTATTAAATACTTAAATTGGCATAAAATTGATCCACTTCCGTTTATAATAAAACCTTTGAAGACAAAGTATTTTACGAATAAAATCAGCATCCTAAAAAACCTACCAAATTTACCCTTATCATTCAAAAACTATAAAAAAGACAAAAGCATTAAAATTGAAATTGTTGATTTTTTTGACGACAATGTTACTCAATTATGGCATGAATTTTCAAAAAACATTAAAGTCGCTGTAAATAGAGATAAGCAATATCTGGATTGGCGTTATATTGATAAACCAAATCAAAATTATATAATAGCGAACGCTTATCAAAATGATAAACTTGCAGGCTTTATTGTTTTTGTAACTAAAGAAAAACACAACGGGAAAATTGGTTATATAATGGAACTAATTTATTCGCTAGAGAATAAAAAAGTTGCCAAACAATTACTCGATTTTGCAACTACAAAGATAAAAAGTGAAAATGCAGATTGTATTTTAGCATGGTGTTTAGATCATTCTCCAAATTATAAAACCTTTTCTAAAAAATGGTTTATTACCTTGCCTGAGAAGATTAGACCAATAGAATTGCATTTTGCATACAGAGTGTTCAATGAAAAATTCAAAGAAACTATCCAAAACCGAAAAAACTGGTACATAAGTTATTCGGATTCTGATACTGTTTAAATATATTTAAAAAATGGAAAAAGGCATTTTTACTATTTCTTTAGATTTTGAACTTCATTGGGGAATGTTTGACCATACTCCTATTGAAAATAAAGTCAAGGCTATGGAAGAAACAAGAAGAGCGATACCTATGATGCTCAACTTATTTGAAAAACATGAAATTGAAGTTACCTGGGCAATTGTAGGGATGCTTTATAACAAAAACAGAAGTGAATGGCAACTCAACAAACCATTAAAAACACCGAGTTTTGATAACAAAAAATTATCCGCTTATACTTTTGGGGATAATACTACAAATTTAGATAAATTTCCACATTGTTATTTTGCACCAGATTTAATTGAGTTGATAAAAAAAAATAAATCACAAGAAATAGGAACACATACTTATGCTCATTATTATTGTTTAGAATCTGGACAGAATGAAGAAAGTTTTAATTTTGATTTGAAGAAAATAGTTGAAATCTCAGATAAAAATAATATAAAAATACAGTCAATTGTTTTTCCTAGAAATCAATTTAATGAAAAATATAGTGCTATTTGTAGCCAAAATGGAATTGTTTTTTTGAGAACAAATCCTAATAGTTGGTTTTGGAATAATGTTTCGAAGAAGAGTTTAAGCAAGAAAATTGCTAGAACTTTAGATTGCTATTTTCCCATAAGCAAAACATCCTATTCTAAAAAATCGATTATCAACGATAATAACGGAATTTCATATTTACCTGCAAGTCGCTTTTTTAAGCCACCAAGTGGATTTAGAATTTTAGATAGATTGAGAATAGCACGTATCAAAAATGAAATGCTTAAGGCTGCCCGAAATAATGAAGTTTATCATTTATGGTGGCATCCACATAACTTTTCAAACAATTTAGAAAATTCGATTAATGAATTAAATGAAATTTTAGAGTATTTTAATGATTTAAAAGAAAAATTTGGAATGACTTCAAAATGCATGAAAAACACTTTGTAGGTATTCCACTTACTGATAAGTAACATTTAAGGTAAAATTGCAACTAGAAAGCATTTAAAAACATGAAAACAAAAATTCTTTTTATCACTTGGGATGGCCCGAAAACCAGTTATATGGAAGGATTATTTATGCCTATTTTGAGTAAAATTCAAGATATAGGGTATTTCGAAATTCACGTGATTCAGTTTACCTGGGGAACGAAGGAAAGAAATGAGATTGTTGAAAAGAAGGCCAAAGCATTAAATATAAAATATACAGGAAAAAATATTTATCGAAAACCAATTGCAACAATAGGAAGTGTAATTACTCTTTATAAAGGGATTAAATTTTTAAGGAAGTACATCTCTAAAAACCAAATTAATGTTGTTATGCCTAGAAGCACAATGCCCGCAATTATGGTAAATCGATTAAATAAAAGAACTTTTAAAATAGTATTCGATGCTGATGGGTTACCTCTTGAAGAACGTGTTGATTTTTCAGGATTAATAAAATCTAGCAAACAATATAAGTTTCTTAAAAAAGAAGAAAGCAAAATGTTACTTGATGCAGATGCTATAATTACTCGTTCAAAGAAAGCAATTTCAATCCATAAAAAGACCATTCCTAATTCAAACCCTGAAAAGTTTTCTGTTGTTCTCAACGGAAGAGATCCTGAGTTTTTTAAACCCAATGATTTAGTGAGAGAACAAATTAGGGCAGAACTAAATATTCAAAACGACACTAAAGTTTTTGTTTATTGTGGTTCATTGGGCCCACAATACTGCTGGGACGAAATGATGGCAATTTTTATTAGGTATCAGCAGAATCATCATAATTCAAAATTTTTAATACTAACATCAAATATTGAATTTGCCTTAAAGAGAATTTTAGATCCAATTAAGCAAAATATAATAATCAAAAAACTTCCTTTTGAAGAAGTTCCCAAATATCTTTCAGGAGCAGATATTGCCTTTGCTGTTAGGCAACCAAAATTTAGTATGCTGGGAGTAGCTCCAATTAAATTAGGGGAATATTTGTTGATGGGATTGCCAACAATAGCTTCCGCTGGAATTGGAGATACCGAAGAAATATTGAAAAAGATTCCCAATTGCTTTCTGTTTGACAACAATTCCTCTGAAAGTATAGAACGTGCCGTGACTTTTTTTGAAGGTATAAAAGAAGTTGATAAAGAAGCAATCAGAAATTACGGAATTGAATATTTTTCGATTGAAAACAGCGCCAATAGTTACATCAAAGCTTTAGATAGATTAAAATGAAAGTTCTTTATTTAACAAAATACAGTAGAAACGGCGCCAGTAGTCGATTGAGAAGTTATCAATTTTTTCCTCTATTGGAAAAAGAAAGATTAGCTGTAACTGTACGTCCTTTTTTTGACGAAAACTATTTGAAGGATTTGTATTCTGGAAATCGGATTTCTGCTATAAGTATTTTAAAATCCTATCTGAGGAGATTTTTTGTGTTTTTTACCATTTTTAATTATGAAAAAGTAATTATAGAAAAAGAACTTTTTCCTTATTTTTTCAGTTGGTTTGAAAAAATATTGTTCTATTTAAACGTAAAATATATGGTAGATTATGACGACGCGATTTTTCATAATTATGATTTAAACAATAATAAGTTGATTTTATTTTTAATGAAAAATAAAATCAACAATGTGATGAAGTATAGTGGTTGCGTTCTCGCTGGAAATAGTTATTTAGCACAAAGAGCAAAGGATGCCAGCGCAAAAAAAATAATAATTCAGCCAACTGTAATTGATATACATCGATATAAAGTCAAAAAAGATTACAACAATAATAAGGTTATCATTGGCTGGATTGGCTCTCCATCTTCCTTCAGATGTATTAAAAAAATAACATCTGTTTTTTATGAATTATTTAAAAAACATGATATTGAATTACATGTCGTTGGGGCAAATGAAAAGTTTGATTTAATCGAGAATATAAAGTATATTGAATGGACAGAAGAAACCGAAGTTGATTTGATTTCGAAGTTCGACATTGGTATTATGTCATTAGAAGACACTCCTTGGGAAAGAGGGAAATGTGCCTACAAGTTAATTCAATATATGGGCTGCGGTATTCCTGTAGTTGCCTCGGCCGTTGGCATGAACAAGGAAGTTGTTGACGACGGCGTAAACGGATTTTTGGTGCACCAGGAAGCGGAATGGTTGGATAAATTAAGCCTATTAATTGAAGATAAGACACTAAGAGAACAGTTAGGGAAAATGGGGAGAAAAAAAGTCGAATCCAAGTTTAGTCTTGAAAAGAATTGTACGACACTAATTTCTGTTTTATCTGATGAATAATAACTCAAAAAGTCAATATCTAGGTGTTTTGCAACTATTTAGAGGTTTTGCTGCCTTGATGGTGGTGGTGCATCATTCCATAGGGTCTTTAAAATATTATCATAAAATTGACTATCCAATTCTTGATTATGTGGCTTCAATTGGGAAATTTGGTGTCGATTTCTTTTTTGTTTTATCTGGATTCATAATAACCTATTCAGCTTATTATAAGTATAACGAGCCCAATGCCTTTAACCATTATATCAAGAATAGACTAATCCGAATTTATGTTCCGTACCTTCCAATCGGCATCTTTATGTTGGTTGTATATACTCTTTTACCAGAGTTTTCTAATGGCAATAGAGACATTAGTTTGCTAACCTCATTAACATTAATTCCATACGGAAATCCAGCTTTATCGGTAGCTTGGACACTTTCTTTTGAACTTTGTTTTTATCTTTTATTTAGTCTTTCTTTTTTTTCAAAAAAGGTTTGGAATGGGTTTGTTTTTGTATGGTTTATGGCCATTATTATCTTTACCTATTCACCGCTTTCATCCCTTCAATTTTTGAAAATTCCAATTTTCAGAATCCTATTTTTACCCTATAATATCGAATTTATTTTAGGTTTTTTGCTTGCCTTAGTGATTATTAATAAAATAAAACTGAATTTATTTTTGGTGATTTTTGCTCTAGTTTTATTTTTTTCCACTTTCTTGTATTGTACTGTCAACCATTTTAATTTTTTTAAGTTTGATTTAAATATGTTATTTGCCTTAGGAATATTTTTATTTATATATATTGCCATTTCCAATTGTAATTTGAAAATAAAATCTACTGCTATACTGATGATGGTGGGCAATGCGTCGTATTCTATATATTTAACTCACAATTTTTTGCAAATGATTTTGATACGATTACTTCCCAAAATAAATTTAATTGTAAGTTTGATAGCTGCTTTGATATTGGTATTGACTTTTTCTTGTATTGTAGGGTATGGGTACTATTTATTATTTGAAAAAAAAGCTACTGAAATCATAAAATCGAAATTAGTTGAATAGTTATGGATTATCTTGTTTTAGCATTAACTTTTATTTTAGGGTACTTATTCATTCAAAGTTTTAACGAAAAACTTTCGGAAGAGAATTTGGGTGCGCTAAAAAAATTGTTTTTAGTGCATCTTTTGTTTGGAACCTACTTTTGTTTTTTCGTTCAAGGTGATGCCGTGGGCTATTGGAGACAAGCAAAATTTATGACTTATGCGGATTTCATCTACTCATTGACAAAAGATCAAGGAACTTTTTTTATATTGGCATTGAATTACTATCCTTCTAATGTTCTAAATTTATCATACTTCACAGGAACTATGATGTACAGTTTAATTGGTTTTATTGGCTTAACCTATTTTTATGTTATGGCCGTTGAGTTGATTCCAAATAATCCTGAATTCAAGGGATATTATTTATTTCCGTTGTTATTTTTTCTACCTAATTTACATTTTTGGAGTTGCGCAGTGGGCAAGGACACTCTTTTGTTTTTCTGTATTGCCATTTTTACTTATGGTTTAATGCAACCCGTCAAACGAGTGCATATGATTATTATTGGATTATTTTTTGCTTATTTTATTCGACCACATATGACTTTGTTCATGCTTTTAGGGTTTGGTTTAGCTTATTTTTCAGGGAATAATATTTCGTTATTCCAGCGGGTTTTATTTATCGGAATAATGACGAGTATTGCAATTTTTATCTTGCCAAAAGTAATGGAATTTGTCAAAATAGAAGAAGCCTCAGTTGATAGTTTTGACAAGTTTTCACAGAATAAAGCTGGACTTCTAAGCACAGTACATTCAGATTCTGCAGTAGATATTTCTTCGTATCCCTTTCCCCTAAAAGTATTTACTTTTTTGTACCGTCCATTCTTTTTTGATATTAATGGAATTCCAGCTGTTCTAGCCTCTTTTGAAAATTTATTACTCCTATTATTGTCGTTTACAGTTCTTAAAAACAAACCCCTTGAGACTTTTAGAAGCGCGCCTTTTATAATTCAAGGAATGATTTATTTCTTAATAATAGGAACAATAGCCTTTGCTCAATCTTTAGGGAATGTGGGAATTATGATTCGGATGCGAAATATGTTTTTACCTGGATTACTTATCTATTTTTTTTGGCATTTCTCTTATTGGGAGTCGCAAGAATCGGAAACTTAATTTTTATTTATTTCTTAATAATGCATGCGATTTATGGCTGCAAAACCAGTTCTAATTTTAAATTATTGTAAAGTTTTTTAATTGATTTTAAAAAACATCAAATTTTTAGATTATTTTTAGCTGCTAAAAGTTATTTACACTTTTTACTAGAGTAAAACAATACTTTTCTTGCAGTTTTATTCAAACTAATAAAGAGAAATTCGGCTATAAATCCGTATGAAAATAATTGAAAATAAATTAATCCGAATAACAACAGTGCCTCTTTCTCTTGATAAATTGTTATCGGGTCAATTGAAGTACATGAATGATTTTTTTGAAGTAATTGCTGTGTCTTCAGAAAATGAATATCTAAAGGAAATTGGGATTAAAGAGGGTATAAAAACCTTTCCTATTGAAATGTCTAGAAAAATTACCCCAATAAAGGATCTAATTGCGTTAGTAAAATTGTTTTTGTTCCTAAAAAAAGAAAAGCCACTAATTGTTCATTCACACACGCCGAAAGCTGGACTACTAGCGATGATAGCATCAAAATGTGCACGAGTTCCCATAAGATTGCATACTGTTGCTGGATTACCTCTGATAGAAAGCAAGGGATTAAAACGTAAGGTACTAGAAATTATTGAAAAAGTTACCTATAATTGTGCCACCATGGTATATCCAAACTCTAAAGGGCTGTATGATTTTATTCTGGCTAATAATTTTGCTAAATATACAAAACTGAAAGTTATCAATAATGGAAGTTCCAACGGCATTGATACAAAACATTTTTCTGCAGAACAAGTGACAAAATCACAAACACAAACTTTGAGTACGACATTAGGAATTCAAGCTGATGATTTTGTTTTTGTTTTTGTTGGTCGTCTGGTGGGAGATAAAGGAATCAATGAATTGGTGCACGCTTTTAAGAATATTATCCGTCAGAATTTGCAAGTAAAATTGCTCCTTGTAGGAATGTATGAAAGTGATTTAGATCCACTTGAAAAACATACTAAAGACGAGATAAACAACAATAAAAACATTCTTTTTGCAGGGTATCAAAACGACATAAAACCCTATTTAGCAGTTAGTAAAGCTTTAGTTCTAGCCAGTTACAGAGAGGGATTCCCTAACGTTGTTCTGCAAGCTGGTGCTATGGGTTTGCCCGCAATTGTAACTGATATTAACGGTTGTAACGAAATAATTATAGACGAAAAAAACGGAATTATTATTCCTGTTAAAAATAGCAAAGCAATTGAAAATGCGGTTTTAAAAATGGTGCACCAAAAAGATTTTTTCACTGCGCTTCAAACTAATGCGAGACAAATGATAACCTCGCGATATGAACAAAAAGCAATTTGGGAAGCTATTTTAGAAGAATACAATCATGCTGTGTTTGCATTGACAAACACAAAAGTGGAATATGTATAAGAAGTGGATCAAACCTTTTTTGGATTTTATTTTTGCTTTAGTGGGTATTATAGTAGCGAGTCCAATACTAGGTTTAGTAGTATTTTTTTTGTTTGTTTTCAATAATGGGAACATTTTTTTTCTGCAAAAACGTCCAGGAATTGGTGGTCAAATTTTTACAATAATAAAGTTCAAAACGATGAACAACAAAAAAGATAAGGAAGGAAATTTATTGCCAGATGCCGAAAGATTAACCACTATAGGAAAATGGATTCGTAAAACCTCGATAGATGAGCTCCCGCAATTGGTAAATGTACTAAAAGGAGAAATGAGTATTGTAGGACCAAGACCGCTTTTGCCGGAATATTTAGACATATATACTGATTTTCAAAAAAAGAGGCATGAGGTAAAACCAGGGATAACAGGTTGGTCACAAATAAATGGTAGAAATGCAATTGACTGGGAAACTAAGTTTAAACATGATGTCTGGTATGTAGAGCACCAATCATTTCGTTTAGATTTTCAAATAATTTGTAATACACTAGTAAAAGTAGTTATAGCTAAAAATATTAATGCCGAAAACAACACAACAATTGAACGATTTAATGGAAAATAAAAAACTATTTATTTTTGGTGCAAGCGGGCATGGTAAAGTAATTGCAGAGTTAGTTTTAAATAATGGATGTAAAATTGCAGCGATGATTGATGATGCACCTAAAGCTTCTAGTTTTGGACTAGTACCAATTATTCACACTCGGTCGATGCTACAACCTCAACAAGATGTTACCTTGGTTATCGCTATAGGAAATAATAGTATCAGAAAAAAAGTATGCTTGAAATTTAGTGAATATAATTTTTTTAGTGTCGTTCATAAGAATGCTACGGTATCGCCGTCAGTTTCTCTAGGATTTGGAACTGTAGTAATGGTGCAAGCAATTATTAATGCAGATGCAATAATAGGTAACCACGTTATCATAAATACAGGAGCACTAATAGAACACGATTGCATTATTGAAGATTTTGTACATATTTCCCCAAATGTAACTTTATCGGGGAACGTTACCGTGGGTC
Organism: Flavobacterium psychrophilum; assembly: GCA_945866505.1. GTDB lineage: Bacteria > Bacteroidota > Bacteroidia > Flavobacteriales > Flavobacteriaceae > Flavobacterium > Flavobacterium psychrophilum_H. The sequence continues at coordinate 7,202 of CAMBHH010000011.1, read as the reverse complement.
AAGGGACGCATATAGGTTCAGGTGCTATTGTAATTCCCGGCGTGAAAATTGGTAAATGGTGCACCATCGGTGCTGGTACTGTAGTCATAAACGATATTCCAGACGGAGCTACTGCAATTGGTAATCCAGCAAAAATCATCAAGCTTAACAATGACTTCAAGACATTGTCAACAAATGAAAAAATTTTGCAAACCTAAAATAAAAAGTAATTCAAATCAGTATCAAGTACCTAAAGCTTTATTATTTAATGTTACTATTTGTACTATTTATTATGAATAAAAAATTGACTAATTCATTATCGTTATCAAACTAATTGACGATATAATTAGATTTTAGCAAAATTCATAAGGCCATCAAACCCTTGTACTTCATCATGGAATAACTTAGCGATCGTCTGAAGTTTTGAAGTATCTCTTTATCTTAGATTTTAAAGATTTCTTTACCATCGAGTCATTGTCATAGCCGTATCCGTAACCATAATTATAGGAATAACTATACCCATATCCTTTAGTTTGTCCTACATTATTTAAAATAATACCCATATTTTTAATGGTGTTCAATTTCTTTAAATTGGCTATGAATTTGAATAGTTTTTTCTCAGTAAAATTAGCACGAGTAACATAAAGGACGGTGTCTGCTAGATGCGTAATTAATGTAGTGTCTGCAACTAATAAAGTTGGGGCTGTATCCACAATGATGTAATCATAGTCGTTTTTAATTTCATTCAAAAGCAATTCAAATCGACCATTCGATAATAATTCGGCTGGATTTGGCGGAATGGTTCCCGAAAAAATGATATCAAAATCTAAATTGGTATCTTGTAGATGTTTTGCTTTTATGTCCTCAACTTTTATAGTGGTATCATATAAAAAATTGGTGATTCCTTTTAGATTTGGTCTTTCTAAATGTAATTTTCGATGCAATTGCGGATTTCTTAGATCAGCACCTATTAAAATTACTTTTTTACCTAGTGTAGAAAGGGTGATGGCTAAATTCAAAGAAACGAAGGTTTTTCCTTCTCCTTTTATAGTTGAAGTCACAAATAAAATCGACGCTCCATCTGTTTTTGGATTAATGTAATTTATATTATTTCGTAGAATTCTAAAAGATTCGGACAATATCGAACGATCTAAAAAGCGAATCGTCTTGTTCTCATTTTCTATAAAAGGAATCTCTGCAATTACAGGAACATCAGGCAGTAAAAAATCTATATCTTCCTTGCTGTTTATTTTTGTATCAAATAAATAATAAACATAAATAATGATGATTGGCAACAACAAACCCAATAGCAATGCTGTTAAAAAAATTATATTACGGTCTGGAGCAATCGGTGAGGTCGAAAAAATAGCATAATCTACAACTTTGATTGACGGATTTGTTATCGCTAGATTTATTGCAGCCTCTTCTCTTTTTTGCAACAATAAAATATAGAGCGATTCCTTTATAGATTGTTGCCTTTGAATAGAGTGGATCCCTTTTTCATTAAAGGGAACTGTACTATATTTTTGCTTTTCTGAATCACTTATGTTGCTCAATGCTTTCTTGTTAAATGCTAATACATTTTGATATCCAAGAATAGAGGACCTAAGATTGTTTTTTATTTGTAGGGCAAGTGCCGATGCTTCTTGAACCATCGGGTTCGATTCTCCTCCACCTGAAAGTATTAATTTATTTCGTTTTAAAACTTGCTCATTGTAACTAGTCACCAATCCATTGACTTCACCGTTTTCAATCCCAATATTTGAAGGCAACAATACTAATCCTTTGTTGTTATTCAAAGCATCCATCATCAAATTAGCTAATACTATTTGTGTATTGGCAGATAGCACTTTCGATTTGGATTCATAGCTATTTTGCATCAAAACAGAAGCATCGGACTCAATATAACTAAATTCTTTTTCCTTTTTGAAATTAGCTTTGAAAGTTTCAATAGAATCCAATTCGCCAAAAAGCACTTTAAACCTTTCATCAACAAATTCAATAGTCTTTTTAGAAACTAGTTGCCTATCTTGAATTCCATCTTGATTAAAAACGGCTATTAATGTATTTACAATATCACTGATTTTTTCCTGATTATACCCATTTAAAGTCAGACTCAAAATGTCGCTTTGTTTAACTACATAATCAATAACAATCTTATTTGAGATTGCTTGCACGACACTTTTTTTGGTTTTCAAAATGATTTGGTATTCATTTCCGTTTGCGTGCTTCAGAAAATCTTTGTTTTTTAGAATAATTTTGCAAGGCACACTAGTATCAAAGTTAGTTTCACCAAATTTATATTCTTTTGTACGTCCTTTGATTTTATATCCATTTCCTTTAAAAACGATTTGAAAAGAGGCCTTTTGTGTCACCAAAGAATCCATTTCTTTTGCCCAAATGACTTTAAATGGTGCATTTTCCCATAATTCTACAGATTTAATTCTTCCAACACCATAGATCTCAGTAGTAAGATTCAAACTATCCACTACAGCATCTATTATTCGGAAAGACTTCATAATTACTATTTCATTCCCTTTGCTGATTTCATTATTCCCGAAAATAGAAATATTATCGGTGGGCAATTTAAATGCGGTATTGGTATTGTCTAAAATTTTAATTTTAGCGGTAGTTTGATACACATCGTTAGCATATCTCAAATAAAAAAAACTAATAATAATAGCAGTGCACACTGACAACAGAATCCATTTCCAATAATATAAGTATTTTACTATTTCTTGTGTGAAATTGAAGTTATTTTTTTTGCTTTCCAATGGATAAACTTAATTTGTTAATAATAAAATTGTTGTAATGGCAATGGAAGCTACAGCTAATAAATTTGTCAAACTTGGCACATAGCCTGCAGTGGCCACTTTAGGTCCATTGGGATTGACATAAATAACATCATTGGGTTTAATATAATAATAAGGAGAATCAAACCATTCTTTTGAAGTCAAATCAATAGTCTTGTAGGTTCTTTTATTGTTTTCTTCTCTAATAATGAGCACATCCTTTCTTTTGCCATTTATCGTCAAATCACCAGCATAACCTAAGGCCTGAAGAATACTAATGTTTTGTTCGTTGTAATTAAAAGTTCCCGGATTCTTAACCTCGCCCAGTACGGTGAACTTTGCATTAGTCAAACGCACAGTTACAGTAGGATTGGCAAGATGTTTTCCATCAATAATTTTTTTGACTAGATACTGCTCTAATTCAAGTAAAGTCAAATCCTGAACGTTAATTTTTCCTAAAATTGGAAGTGTAATTGTACCATCTAATGCAACTAAATAGCCATTCATAGCAGAAGAACTGGGCTGATTTAAATTGTACATTGAAGCTAAATCTGGTGAACCTGAAGATATGACAACGCTCAAAATATCATTTGCTTGGATTTTACCTTGACTAAAAACCGTATTATTTTGCTCTTTTACATCGATATCGCTAAAATATAAAATATCTTTTTTTGAAGCACAAGAGGTCATAAGTAAAATTCCTATTAAGAATAGGATACTTTTTTGAAATCTAATCATTGTATTTAACTTGTCTTTATATATTGTTTTCATTCAAAATCAAAATTAGGTGGCCTCTACTACTAAGAAAAGTGTTTAATGTTTTCAGATAAAAAATAGTAGAATTTTTAAAGAGTTTTCACTTGCTGATGTTGAATTTAATATTTTTGAGCAAATTAATAAAAATAATTGGTTTGCGAGTCACCAAAACCTTTTTATTGTCTTTAAAGAGAGGTTTTATTTTCAAAAAAACGAGTTAGCCATTACTATAGAAATGATTATAGTAATTTTTGTATAAATTAAAAAAATTAAGATGCAATTATTTGGTTTAAAATTTGTTTATCTAAGCGTGCATCCTTTGATGCATCTGTTTTTTTAACTGCCAGCTTCTTTATGTATAAGGGATAAAAGGGAGAATATAAGCGAGGAAAATTTATTTTAAATTTTGGCTTCCTGAGAATTCCATATTCAACATCATTTAAAGACAAAACAAATCTAGAAATTTTAATTCTTTTAATTTTTAAAATATTTTTTGACGGTATTTGCTCCTTTAACATAATTACGAGGTAAGCATTGTAAATATTTTCCCAAAAAATTACTTTTAATTCATCTGTATTTACTTTACTTGTTAAACCAGCAAGTGTTATGAAGTACAATTCTTGTCTTAACGAGGAAGAATCATCGTCCAATTTTGCCATTTGCAAAAGGCGCTCCGATAAATTGATATAATAGTTCAAAATGTTAAATTTTATAAGGTTTATTTTTAAAAAAAATTAGTTCCGTCAGTCCCAATAAATTTTAATCCAACGCGATAATTTTCATTGGCAAATATTCGATTTTTATTTATTTTTAATCACGATGTATTGTTAATTTTCAGCTCTTAAAATTAAATTTGAGTTAACAAACAATAATTTTACCTTACCACTAGCTAATGTTAAAATGACGTAAATATGATAAAAAAATGAATTGATTTGCCAAATATAATAAATTATATTTAATGAAAATCCAATTATAGTAATAATAATTAAAATAAAAAAAATGACCGCTAAAGATTGTTTCTAAAACTTATTCGAAAACGTTATAGATTTACGTTTTTTGTCATGAGAGCTCAAAATAAAAATTATTGACTGTTAGCACTATTAGCACAAACATCAATTCAAGTGTTTCTTGTAAAGTAAAAAGGAATAAAAAATGTATCGAGAATCTTTTTTTTATGATACTTTTTCTTAATAGGATTCCACAATTTCAGGATCAAATAAACAAAAAGATTACATTATAAAACTACTTACTACCAATGGTGAAAGGATTAAACATCTTCTTAGTCGTAATAAATAATATGAATTTTATGATGTCGTGTTCCATAATGAAAAATCACCCGTAATTTTAGCGTTTATTTTAACTGGCTCGGATGGAGACAACATTCAAGATTCAATTTTTTGGTGTAAAATGTTTTTATTTAAACGTTCAGCTAGTGTTACATCTGTTTTTTCAACCGCTAGCTGTTTTATGTGGGATGGATAAAGGTAAGGCACTATTTGGTAAAGCCCAATTTTAAATTTTGGCTTCCTGAGAATTCCATATTCGATATCATTTAAAGACAAAATAAATCGAGAAATTTTGATTCTTTTTAGCTTGAAAATATTTTTTGGTGATACGTTCTCTTTTAACATAATCAACAGATAGGCATTATAAATATTTTCCCAAAAAATCATTTTTAATTCATCAGTTTTCAGCTTATTTACTAAACCACTGATTGTTACATAGTATAATTCTTTTCTAAAGGAAGTAGTATCTTCATACAATTTTGCCTTCTCCAAAAGGCTAACAGACAAATTAATATAATAGTTCAAAATTTAAAATTTTACAGGTTAATTATTTCAAAAATTGTTCTTGCAAACATACATAATTTTCATAAGTAGTATATGTTTTTTTTGCAAATATTTAATTCTAATTTGTTTTTAATCAAGACGCTGTGTTAATTCTTGCAACCCCAAATTAAATTTTAGTTAACATAACCCTTTGCTTGTAATTGTTAAAATAAACTAAAGTCAATAAATAGTATGCAAAATTTTGCAATTCAGCGTATTCAATTCGACACGACAGAAACATTGATATACATTATGGTAAAAAATATTTTCGAGTTTTAGAAGGCTTTAAATAATCTTACTGTTATTTCAAACCCAGAAAATAGAACTCAAAAAAAGTTTAAAATATCTGATTTAATGCTAGTTACATCTGGATTGATTTCTGAATATGTATTAATGATTAGTGAAAATTCATTTTATAATCCATTACTAACCTGACAAATTCCTAATTTAATTTTGGAAGTCAGTATGGCAAACGGAAAAAGTTGAAATCACTTCAATGTATAAGGACGATTTTTTTAAGCAATATTCTCCAAACCGCTCGGAAATGGTCTGTAAGCATAATAATGTAAAACTTCTTCGATTGCTATTTTTAAAGCTTCGTTTATAGGAAGCATCGTGGTGGCAAGTCGGTAATCTATTTGTGCGAGTTGCATATAATAATCCGTGAAAATGGGTACATAAAGTCCTTTACTAATGGCTTCTTCAGTGTTGTTGAAGTTTTCTAACTGGTCTTCTTTTATAATTTTGCAAGTCGCCAATCGCAATTCTCCATATTTGTCCCTATTAGCGGCATAGCCAAAAAGTCGGCAAATTAATCCCCGATAGCGATAATTGCTGCAGCTTCCGTTGTATTCTTCTAATAGCGCCAATGGTCGGTAAATATGGCAAGTAGAAATCGTGGCATTGTCTAATTCCAACAAGACTTCTTCAGCTTTTCCATTCAAAAATAAATGAAAAGCCCAAGGCAAAAATTCTAGAGGCGATGCATCAATATCAGGTTTGGAACAGCACTTGCCGCAGCCCGTAAGACAATGCAAACTAGTTTCGGATTTGAAAGCAGTAATTTCTTTTTCAAGACGGTTGAATAATTCTTCAACCCTTCGAACCTTTTGTTCAATCGCCATTTTTTTTGGTAAGGTAGTCTATTAATAACCGTTAATTGTATTAAATAGATTTACTTGCAATTAATGCTATTTTTAGTTAATATTACTTTTCAAAAAAAACGAATTATGGCATTTTTAAAAAGCGCAAATAAAAAATCTAAATCATTTCTTAATTCTGGTTTTGGAACAAATTCTAGTAGTTATGGGGGTCGTTTCATCAATAAAGATGGATCAGCAAATGTTGAAAAGCGAGGAATGAAATTTTTTAATCGCATCAGTTGGTTTCACACAATGATTGAAATGCCAACGGCAAAATTTATGTTAATATTATTTTTGTTTTATGTCGCTATAAATTTTGTATTTGCAGTAATTTATTTTGCGATTGGAATTGAACATTTAAACGGAATTAAATCTTCTTCATCAGCTTGGGTGCAATTTGGTCAAGCTTATTTTTTTAGCGCACAAACTTTTACCACTGTGGGTTATGGGCATATTAGTCCTTCTGGATTTTTGACTAGCGCCATTGCTGCTGCCGAAGCATTAATAGGTTTGTTGAGTTTTGCCATAGCTACAGGTTTATTCTTTGGCAGATTTAGTATGCCAGTGGCGTTTTTGAAATTTTCACATAATGCAATCATTGCTCCTTATGGCGATAAAACAGCTTTGATGATTCGGATGACTCCTTATAAAAACACTAATTTTACTGATGCCGAAGCAAAAATTACTTTAGGAATTAATGTTGA
>CAMBHH010000010.1 GCA_945866505.1 Flavobacterium psychrophilum | reverse complement strand
TCCTATGTAAAATCTTTAGGCTCCGATGGTGCACCCTATTACAAAGCACTTGTAAAACTAAAATTCACAGATTTACCAAAATAAAACCAACTAATAAAAGTAAAGTGCTACCGCACTTTACTTTTATTTAATCTGTAATTTGTTTTTCTATCGCACAAAATACTATTATTCAATACTAAATTACCACAAACAGATGGTAAATTACTTTTTAGACATCGTCAAATCCTATTAAGACATCCTAAAACTATTTTTACGTATAATAAATTACTTTTAAGACATAAGTAAAACTATAATAACGTAACCTAAATTACTTTTTATACATCATAAAACTATTTTTATGGATAATTAAATACTTTTAAAAAGTAGCCTTGCAAAGAATTAATAAGTTAAAACTCCCCTGCCATCCGAAAACTTCCATAAAATTTAAACGATATTGAAATCTAGAGTTTTTGTACCAAGTCTCATGACTTCCTAACTATTTCAATAGCCAACTTACTATGGCAACAAACTTGCTGCTTCCAAATCATTAACTAATCTTAGCTCCATAACGTTTATAAAGAAATCTATATGCTTTCCTCCTACCGTTTTAGGATTCCACAGCAACAATAAAATCGAACAATTTAAACTCAAATGCAACGTTATTCAAATTGTACCACCCAAAATAAAAAAAATGAAATTTTTGAGACTCATTGTATTGACGATGTTAACTTGTGCCTTCGTACAAGACAGTATTGCGTGTAGTGGATATAAAATTACAGTGGGTAATACCACCATCCTAGGAAGCAATGAAGATGCGTGGAGACTAACGCCTCATATTTGGTTTGAAAAAAAAACAGTCAATAGCAACTTTGGGGCTGCCTTTACCGGTTCAAGATATGACGGAACAAACGGCTACGCTCCGCAATCAGGAATGAATGAAATGGGCCTAGCCTTTGAAAGACTTGCGTCTTATCACCCAATACAAGAAATTTTTCCAAACAGAAAAACCATATCCAACCCAACACAGTATTTAAAGGACATCCTTCATACTTGCAAATCAGTGGAAGAGGTTAAAGAATTTATAAGTAAATACGACCACAGTTATTTTATAGAAGACGTCTTTATTTACGTTGACAAATCTGGTAAATATCTCATTGTTGAGCCTTACACTTTGACGATAGGAAACAAACCAACATACGTAATATCCAACTTTTGTCCTTCCATAACTCCAGAAAAAAATGCCAATACATTAGACCGCTACCGAAAAGGAGTAGCATTTTTAAAGAACGGCATTGACACTTCACTAGAATTCTGCACCGCCCTATCCGATGCGATGCACGTGTGTAGAAAAAAAATTGGCGATGGAACTTTACTTTCTTCAATCTGGGACTTAAACAACGGGACGGTGAACTTGTATTTTTATCACGACTATAAGACAAGCGTTCAATTCAAATTAAGCGAAGAATTAAAAAAAGGCGACCATAGTATTGCGATTGACACATTATTCCCGCCAAACCCTGAATTTGAAAAATTACGCAATTTCAAAACCCCAAAAGATAGCATTGTAATTGGAGGGTTTATAGTGGCTTCTGCTGGATTTTTTTTACTAACTTCGATATTCTTTCTAGTTCAATATTTCCGAAGAACGGAGCTTAAAAAGTATGCTTACATTCAACTAGTACTGTTTCCACTTGGACTAATCTTGTTTTATTATATGTTTGTGCTATGCGGAAGTGTCAACGTTTTCTACTTTCCTGCTCCTTACAAAGACCCGACAAACGTTTTTAAAAGTTTCACCTCATACATTCCATTCCTACTACTGCTACTTATAATTCCCTTTTCTGTAATAAATTGTAGGCTTTTTAAGGAGAATAGCTGGACTGTACTTGCCAAATGGCTATTTACCTTAAACAATCTTATTTACATTATACTCATTGGGCTATTTGCGTATTGGAAATTTTATGATATTTTCAGCTAATAGACAGATGCACGAACCGCTAACAGCACCGGACCAAAAGTGCCAGTTTGTTCATTAAATGAAGTTCTGTCCTTCAAAATCGCTAACTGCTTATTGCTGCAAAAGGTCAAAAAAGCATTTAGGACTACTCGCCATTTTTCAAATACAATCCCCAGAAAAAGTCACTAATAAAAAACAAGCTATTTTATTTCTAGAATAGCTAAAGAGCTATTTCTGCATCAAAATTAACTTTGAAAAATTAAATTCTAGGATCACAGTAAACCTCAAGCATCCCAAAAACACACGACTTCATTCTTCCTGTTAAAATAATTGTAAAATAATCAACATTTTATATATTAAAAATACAATTATCTGCGTTGTATGTTAAAACCACTGCTTATGACTCGATAAATACTTAACCCTTAAAATCATATATTATGTCTAGATTAAGTATTTACGAAACCCGCTGGATTGACCTTGTTTTCGAAAACAAAAACCAAAAATACGGTGCGTATCAATTGCGCCGCGATAGTGTCAGAAGTTCGGTCACTGCCCTATTTATGGGATTGCTCTTTGTCGCTTCTATCGGTGGAATCACCACCATTGTCAGTCATTTCAATCACAGTGTTGCTCCTACTATTCCAATTCCAGAATGGTCGATCCCCATTCAGCTTACTGATGTTGTAATGCCAATAGTCGAAGAACCTGTACTTCCGCCGGTGCAAAGTCAAACTCCCACTACTACCATTGAGCAAGACCAACTCACGAATCCAGTAATTGTGCATCCGCAAGATGCAAATTCAAACATTGCACCCAACATAGAGAACACAAATACGACTGCTGTAGTTTCAAATGGAACAGGGACAACAGGCCTAAATCCATCTAATTCAGGAAATGGGATTGGAACAGAAACCCCACCTACTGTAGATTATGGCAATACAGCAGTAAATGCAGCTGTTTTAGACAAATTACCAGAATTTCCGGGTGGAATTAATAAATTCTATACTTATGTCGGCAACAATTTCGAAAAACCAGAAATTGATGGGATCAATACTTTTCGAGTGTACGTATCTTTTATAATTGAAAAAGACGGCAGTATGACTGATATTCAAGTAAAAAGAGATCCGGGTTTTGGCTTAGGAAAAGAAGCTGTTCGCGTATTAAAATCCTTGAGAACCAAATGGTCTCCGGGAATGATAGATTCAAAACCAGTTAGAACCGCTTACAACTTACCCATAGTGGTCGAAATGCAATAAGAAAACCACTTTTCCGTCTCTTCGAGTAATTTTGCATAGTAATGCGATAGCTTTACTATTCAAAATTGTATCGAGAAGCTTCCGGGAGTACCGAGAAACTTTCGATGTTAGATTGATTCTCGATACCTACCTGTGGCAGAAAGGCATTTTATTAAAAAAAGCTATCGCATTTTTTAATAAAACACCCAAAAAGACGACTAATACTCGTTTAATTTATTAAAAGTAAATAAGAAACTAAATAAATTCATATTGTTTATCATATTAAAAAACAAAAAAAGCAGAACCAAAAAGTTCTGCTTTTTTCTATACAAAAAATTGAAATTTAATTACTTTTTCTTGGTGGCAGGTTTTTTTGTAGTTTTCTTGGTAGTCGTTTTTGGCTTTTCTACAACTGGTACTTGATGTACATACGGTTTATACAACCCATCTTTCTCTGCTCTTTTTCTAGCGTTTTCGGCTCTTTCTTTTGAATCTGGATGCGAACTCATCATTTGAGTTAAAAAATCTGTTTGAGTTCCCTCGCTCATTTTTGCCAAAATAGAAAAAGCAGATTCCACGGCATTCACATCATAGCCATTCTTCTTCATAAAATCATAGGCAAAAGTATCGGCTTCCGATTCTTGTTTTCTACTATGCTTACTGTCAATCATAGCACTTCCTATTTTCCCCAATTGACTATCTGTAACAGTCGCAACAGTTTTTGACTGCGAAGCAACACCATCGATTAAAGCTTCTTTTTGATACGCTGCTTTAATGGCATCTCTAGAATCGTGATTAACTACGTGACCAATTTCGTGACCAATAACCACTAGCAATTCGTTGTCATCCATAACATCCATTAATCCAGTGTAAACACGAACACTTCCATCGGCTGTGGCAAAAGCATTTACTTCTTTGAGAACATACACTTTATAGTTTAAAGCCAATCCGTAAGCATTAGTATATTTTCCAAAAATCTTATTAAGACGAATAGTATACGGATCGGTTGGACCTGCAATTGTATGTTCGCCATCCATTTTTACTACAGCTTCTTTTGATAATTGAGCCGCTTGGGCATCGCTGAAAGTGAGTCCAGTAACCCCTTTCTGAAGAGCTCCTAAGGCTTTATCTCCAAAATTAATTTGCGCATTGGTATTAGAAAGACCTAAAAAGGCTAGCAAGACAGTTAAAAATAGAGATTCTTTTTTCATTTTTTTAAGTTTTGGTTTACAGAGGACAAATATAATATAAGTTTGCCATCACTAAAAATTATCTCGTAAAAACCAACTGATTTCCTTCCGATAAATTGGCGTCAAATTGATATCCTTCATAGTTGAACCCTTGCAAATCTTCGACTGTTTCCGCATTCGTGTCGATGATGTAACGCACCATCAATCCCCTCGCCTTTTTAGCAAAAAAGCTAATTATCTTTAGTTTACCATCTTTATATTCTTTGAATTCTGGAGTGATTACAGGAACTTTTAGGGCTTTTACATCCACAGCCGAGAAATATTCGTTGCTAGCCAAATTGATAAACAACTCCCCTTTTTTGAGTTCTTTGTTTAATGCTTTGGTAATAATTGGTTTCCAAAATTCATATAGATTTTTGCTTTCGCCAATGGGTAATTTCGTTCCCATTTCTAGGCGGTATGCCTGCATCAAATCCAAAGGTTTCAAGAGTCCGTACAAACCTGATAAAATTCGTAAACGGTCTTGTAACACATCTAATTTTTCAATCGGAATCGAATACGCATCCAATCCTGTATACACATCGCCATCGAAAGCAAAAACAGCAGGTCGTGCATTTTCAATTGTGAATGGCGTTTTCCAATCTTGGTTGCGTTGCCAATTCAAATCGGCCAAATTATCTGAAATATCCATTAATTCAGAAAGCACTTTTGGCGATTTTTGCTTCAATATTTTGTGTACTTGACGTGACTCTTTTAGAAACAAAGATTCCGAAAAATTTTGTGTCGGCAATACTTTTTCGAAGTTTAAAGACTTGGCTGGTGATATAACGATTTTCATAATTGTTCATTCTAGGTTGAAAGTTTCAAAAATACAAATTGAAAATCCTAAAATGAAAATTGTTTTCATTTTATTTGTGTATTTTTGAATGAACAATACATCTGTAATATAATACATTTATGAATCCAATTACCATTCGAAAAGCAACCATTTCCGATCTTGAAACCATCCAAGAAATCAGTCAGCAAACTTTTATAGAAACTTTTGCAGCAGTAAACACGCCTGAGAATATGGAAAATTACATTCTAGAAAATTTAAATTCTCAACAAATAGCCTCAGAAATTAACCATCCAGAATCGGCATTTTATCTTGCCATTTTAGATAACACAACTGTTGCTTATTTAAAACTAAACTTTGGAAACGCTCAAACTGAAATTCGTAGTGCTCAGTCTATGGAAATTCAGCGTATTTATGTTTTAAAAGAATTTCACGGAAAAAAAATTGGACAATTAATGCTCAATAAGGCTATAAAAATAGGACAAGAATCTGGAGTTGATACGATTTGGCTTGGCGTTTGGGAAAAAAATCACAAAGCAATACAATTTTACAACAATAATGATTTTGTCGAATTTGACCAGCATAACTTTACTTTGGGCAACGATGTTCAAACCGATTTATTGATGGAGCTCCGAATAATTAATCAAGTAAATTACTTATAATAATACCGATTAGCAATATACAAAAGTCCAATAAATTGTACTCAATATATTGTCAATCGGCATTAGTTCATTCTCGAAATAAAATTAAAAATTAATCGCCAAAACTTATTCCAACTCCTTTGGCGGTTTTTACTAAATCACAGTCTGGATCGACTAATTTAATTTTATCAATCGCAGCTGCAAACGGAACAGATACGATATCTGAATTACTATAAGCCGCCATTTCGCCAAATTTTCCTTCCAAAACCATTTCAAATGCTTTAACCCCAAATTGTGTAGCCAAAATTCTGTCGTAAGCAATTGGACTACCACCTCTTTGCAAATGTCCCAAAACGGTTTCACGCATATCGGGCTCAAAACCTATTGCTTTTAAATCATTAACTAATTTACGAGCAACTCCACCCAATCGCACATTTTCATAACCTATTTCATCACTCTTTTCGGATAACAGAGTTCCGCCTTTGGGCATTGCACCTTCGGCAATTACAACAATGGCATTTCCTTTTCCCTTCGAGTTGTAACGACTTTGCAATCTTTTGGCAACCAACTCAATATCATAAGGGATTTCAGGAATCAAACAAACTTCTGCTCCACCGGCAATGGCGGCATTCAATGCAATCCATCCCGCGTTTCGTCCCATTACTTCAAGAACCAAAACCCGATTGTGACTTGTGGCTGTGGTTACTAATTTATCAACGGCCTCAGTAGCAATTTGAACAGCCGTTTGAAACCCAAAAGTGAAATCAGTTGCGGATAAATCATTGTCAATGGTTTTTGGAACACCAATTATATTCAAGCCTTTTTCAAAAAGTCTTTGTGAAATTCGTTGCGAACCATCACCTCCTATACTTATCACGGCATCAACTCCCATAGACTGCAACTTGCTGATCATTTCATCCGATCGGTCAACTGACTTCCAAGTTCCGTCTTGATTTTTTATAGGCCAAGCAAATGGCCCACCTTTATTAGTCGTGCCAATAATAGTTCCACCATCAACGTGAATTCCTGCAACTGCTTTTTCATCTAGGGTTACAATTTCCAACTCATCCTGCAGAATACCATCATAAGATTGAATACTCCCAATTACTTCCCAATCTTTTTGCTGTGCAGCTCTTTTAACAATCGCTCTAATCACGGCATTTAAGCCCGGACAATCGCCTCCTCCAGTTAGTACTAAAACTTTTTTCATCGTATAATTTTAAATTAATTTTAATGTTTAAACACAAATTCGACGGTAAATATAATAAAAAATATAGTGCTTGAAAATGATATATATCAGGTCAAATGCTTTCGATCTGTTAAAGGCATTATTTCACAAATTTGACATAAATAAGGCTATAAAAAAAAGACAAGGAATTGCCTCCACAATCTTGAAAGCATTAGAAATTTGGTGCAAGGAACTGGGCATCAAAAAATGTGTTTTAGAAACTGGGAAAAAACAACCCGAAGCCATCGCTCTTTATAAAAAGAATCGCTATAACATCATTCCTAATTTTGGGAAGTATGAAGGCGTGTAAAATAGTGTGTGTTTTGAGAAGGAGTTGTAAGTTTTGTTTAATTAAAACAAAAAAAAGCCCCAATTGAGGCTTTTCTTTTTCATTCTTTTCACCACAAATTTCAAAAATTTACACAAAAATTCAAAAAAATCCGCATCATCAGCGTCCCAATCCTTACTCCTCTTCCTCGCTACTATGCGTTTTCGAATAACCTCTCCATTTCTCTATACAATCCTGAAAATCTTGTGGCAGTTCCGTATCAAAACGCATCATTTCTCCCGTTGTAGGATGCTTAAAACCTAGTGTTTTAGCATGCAATGCCTGACGTGGCAAAGCCTTGAAACAGTTTTCTATAAATTGCTTGTATTTGGTAAACGTAGTTCCTTTTAGAATTAAATCACCACCATAACGGGCATCATTAAAAAGCGGATGACCAATGTGTTTCATATGGACCCTGATTTGGTGCGTTCTTCCCGTTTCCAGATTGCAAGAAACCAAAGTCACATAACCAAAACGTTCCAATACTTTATAATGGGTCACAGCGGGTTTTCCAATTTCGGGATCGGCAAAAACTGCCATTTGCATCCGGTCTTTTACATGACGGGCAATGTTGCCTTCAATTGTTCCTTCATCGGCAATAACATTTCCCCAAACCAGCGCAATATATTCTCTTTCGGTGGTTTTGGCTTCAAATTGTTTGGCGAGATGCGTCATTGCGGCTTCGGTTTTGGCAATCACTAAAAGACCCGATGTATCTTTGTCAATCCGGTGCACCAATCCAGGGCGCTCGCTGCTGTTCATTGGCAAATTCTCAAAATGAAACGCCAAAGCATTCACCAAAGTCCCTGTATAATTGCCGTGACCGGGATGAACCACAAAATCAGGCGGTTTATTGACAAGCAAAAGTGCCTCATCTTCATAAACAATGTTCAGCGGAATATCTTCGGGGTCAACTCGGTTTTCGAATGGTGGATGCGACAACAAAATCCGAATCACATCCAAAGGTTTTACCTTATAATTTGATTTTGCGGGAATATCATTCACATAAATATCACCAGCAGAAGCGGCATTCTGAATTTTATTTCGAGTCGCATTTGGAATCATATTCATCAAATACTTATCGATTCTCAAAAGCAATTGCCCTTTAGGAACGTCAAATCTATAATGTTCGAATAATTCGTCTTCTAAATCTTCGGGAGTGTCGCTATTATTGAGCATTTGCAGGTATTGCTTCTATTGGTATGGCTGTGGTATCCACTTCTTCTACATAGTTTTCCTTTCCATCACCCAAAACCAAATCAATTTTGGAAGATTTCAAAACGCGGTCACCTACCTTTAAATTTCTTCCTTTAAAACGCATTTCGAGCACCATATCTTTTCCAAGATTCGGAATATACGTAATCGTTCCTTCTTCAAGTCCTAAGGCTTTCAAGGTTGGAACTGCTTCCCGATAGGTTTTCTCAATCAAATCAGGAATTCTCACAGAAGAAAATCCCGAAGCGTTTATTTTAATATATACTTTTCTACCCTCTTTCACTTTGGCTCCAGGTAAAGGATCTTGCTCGACCACGCTGTATTTTGGATAATCACTATTGTAATCTACACTGTCCAAAAGCACATAATCCAAATCCAACTCGTCTAACTTGTCTTCTACTTGCTCCTCTGTCAACTTGGCTAAATTGGGAACCGTAATTTCGTGACCGTGATCCGTCGTGAAAGTCAACCAATGCATAAACAAATAGGTTAAAACTGCAAGAATAGCAAGAGCGGCTGCTAGTTGTCCGAAAAACACACGACTGCTAAGATATTTACCTAGACTCATAAATTTATTTTTATAAGTCACAAAGATAAACCTATTTCGTTTGAAAAAAAATTCTAATTTTGTTTATTAGTTTTCAGGAGCCATTTAGCTCCGCTGAATCTGCGATGTCCCGCTATCCGTTGCAAACGAAGTTCACTGAACTCCTATGTAAATGAAAGCATAGTGAAGTAATCTTTCGTTCCATCCCGATAGCTATCGGGACGGCACAAAAGGATTTCCACTACTATCGGGGCTAGGAACATCATAATAACAATAACATTTTTTTTCCAAAACACAGAACCCAATACCCAATACCCAGAACCCAACACCCAATACCTAAAAATATGAAAAACATTGCCATCATAATGGGCGGATATTCAAGCGAATACAAAATCTCCTTAATCAGCGGAAACGTCGTCTATCAATTTTTAGACAAAACCAAATACAACGGATTTCGAATCCATATTTTCAAAGAAAAATGGGTGTATGTAGATGACAAAGAGACCGAATTCCCAATCGATAAAAACGATTTTTCGACCACTGTTAATGGAACAAAAATTACTTTCGACTGTGTTTTCAACGCCATTCACGGAACTCCCGGAGAAGATGGTTTATTGCAAGCTTATTTCGAATTAATTGGAATGCCTCAATCTTCGTGCGATTATTACCAATCCGCCTTGACGTTCAACAAACGGGATATGCTTTCGGTCTTGAAACCATACGGAATCAAAACGGCAACTTCATACTATTTGAACAAAGGAGAACATATCGACACTACCGAAATTGTGAAAACGGTTGGTTTGCCTTGTTTTGTAAAACCAAACAAGTCGGGTTCTAGTTTTGGAATTTCTAAGGTAAAAACCGAAGCGGAATTACCAATCGCCATTGAAGTAGCCTACAAAGAAGACAACGAAATCATCATCGAAAGTTTCCTTGACGGCACCGAAGTTTCTGTTGGAGTTATCAATTATCAAGGAAAAGTAATTGTTTTACCGATAACCGAAATAGTTTCGGAAAATGATTTCTTCGATTATGAAGCCAAATACCATGGGAAGTCGCAAGAAATCACGCCCGCCAGAATCTCAGACGAAATGACCCAAAAAGTAAGCGAAGTAGCCAAACGCGCTTACGAAGTTTTGAGAATGAAAGGTTTCTCCAGAAGTGAATTTATCTTCGTAGATGACGAACCTTATATGCTCGAAATGAACACGATTCCCGGCTTAACCACCGAAAGTTTGATTCCACAACAAGCCAAAGTAGCTGGGATTTCATTGGAAGATTTGTTTACGAATGCAATTGAATTGGCTTTAGCTTAATTAGACATTTTTAGGCCACGGATTAAACTGATTAAACTGATTTTCGCGGATTAATTTGTGAAATTTATAAAGAAAAATAATCTGTGGAAATCTGTAAAATCTGTGGCGGATTTTTTTTTGGAAATCAAATAAATAATTTAAACTATGAACAAAAACCGACTCGAAGCCTTTAGCGATGGCGTTTTAGCCATCATTATTACCATCATGATTTTGGAAATTAAAGTGCCGAAAGATAGTAGTTTCGAATCCTTGAAACCGCTAATTCCTGTGTTTTTGAGTTATGTTTTGAGCTTTTTATACGTTGGGATTTATTGGAATAGCCATCATCATATGTTGCAAGCGGTTAAGAAAGTGAATGGTTCGGTTTTATGGGGCAATCTTTTTTTACTGTTTTGGCTATCACTAATTCCTTTTACTACCAGTTGGATTGGTTCGCAACATTTTGCAGCAGTCCCTATGAGTGTGTATGGATTTATTCTTTTAATGTGTGCTATTTCTTATACATTGCTTCAAAATCAAATTATAAAACTCGAAGGCAAAGATTCCATCTTATACAAGGCAGTTGAAAAAGATGTCAAAGGTAAAATATCGGTACTATGCTATATTTCAGCAGTTCCATTAGCATTTGTTTCGCCTTGGATTTCAGGATTACTTTACACCACAGTTGCTCTAATGTGGATTATTCCAGACACTAGAATTGAAAGACAAATCAATAAAAATTAAAATGAAAAAAGCCATATTTCCGGGGTCGTTCGACCCTATTACATTGGGACACGAAGACATTATAAGAAGAGGAATTACTTTATTTGATGAAATTGTCATCGCCATCGGAATAAATGCCGAGAAAAAATATATGTTTTCACTCGAAGAAAGAAAAAAATTCCTAGAAGAAACCTTTGCTGACGAACCCAATGTGTCCATTATTACCTATGAAGGATTAACCATTGATTTGTGCAAAAAAATAAAGGCCAACTTTATCCTTCGCGGTTTGCGAAATCCTGCCGATTTTGAGTTTGAAAAAGCCATTGCCCATACCAATAGACGAATGTCTAAAATTGAAACCGTGTTTTTATTGACCGCTGCAAAGACTTCTTATATCAGTTCCAGCATTGTAAGAGACGTTATTCGAAATAATGGAGAATATGAATTATTAGTTCCTGATGCAGTTAGAATAAAAAAATTGTGATTCCATTTTGGTTGCAAAAGCTTTAATTAATACTACTTTCGCAAAAAATTAGACAAAAACAGAAATGGAAAGAACATTAAATAAACGCAGCGGATCTCAATGTGAACTTTGTGCAGCTACCGAAAACTTAAAAGTATATCAAGTTTTGCCCACCAAAAAAGGAGGCGCAGACGAAAATATTTTGGCTTGTACTACTTGCATCGACCAAATTGAAAATCCTGGAAATGAAGACCAAAATCATTGGCGTTGTTTAAACGAAAGTATGTGGAGCGAACACATTCCTGTACAAGTAGTTTCCTGGCGTATGTTGAGCCGTTTACGCAATACTGAATTAATAGAACAAATGTATCTTGACGAAGATGATTTAGCTTGGGCGCAAGCCACTGGCGAAGGCAAAGAGGACGAAAATAAAGTAATCCACCGTGACAGTAACGGAGTCATTCTTGCCACTGGAGATTCGGTAGTTTTAATCAAAGATTTAAAAGTAAAAGGTTCAAGTATGGTCGCTAAACAAGGAACTGCCGTTCGTAACATCAGACTAGATCACGAAAATGCGGAATATATCGAAGGTAGAGTGGATGGTCAAACGATTGTAATTATTACGCAATACGTGAAGAAAATATAGTCGAAAAACAATTTATCAGTTAGAAATGGAAAACAAACTCTTAAATTATTTTTCAAGAATAATGCCAATTACAAAAGAAGAAGCCGATGCAATCGCGGCTACTATGGTCATTAAGCATTATAAAAAAGGGGATGTTTTACTGAAAGAAGGACAAATTTCAACAGAGGCTTATTTTGTTTTAGAAGGCTGTGTTCGGCAATATTATATTATAGACGGAGAGGAAAGAACGGCTAATTTTTTTACCGAAGAACAATGGGTAATTTCGTTGAACAGTTTTAGTAATAACCTTCCATCAAATCATTATATGGCTTGTGCTACTGACTGTTATCTAGTAGTGGGCAACAGAGAAAAAGAAGAAGATTTATACCGTCGTTTTCCTAAATTAGAAACCATTTCCAGAAAAGTAATGGAAAAAGTGTTTGCTGAACAGCAAGAGCTAATGTCAACATATACCACTGACACTCCAGAACAACGATATGTGAAACTCTTAAATTCAAGACCTGAATTGTTTCAAAAAATACCCCAATACCAAATAGCGAGTTATATCGGCGTAAAACCAGAATCTTTGAGCAGAATTAGAAAAAGAATAATTACTAAAAGCTAACGTATTTCTGGTCCCAAATTGATAATAATATTGCGTAAGTAGATAGAAAAATAAGAGGGATTGTACAACGCGGAATATAATTATTAACAGAATTTGATTGTTGCAAACGGAAGCTCTTCTATTGTGGTTTCTGATTAGTAAAAAACAACTTGCTTCGAAATGTCTTTATTATTTATTCATTTTTAGTTTTCGTTTCGATTGCTTTATTGTTTCTGCTCCATTCACTCCAAGAACCAACATAAAGTTTTGGAATTTCCAATTCAGCATAAGCAATGGCTAATAGGGTGTGACAAGCGGTAACTCCTGAACCACAATGCACAATTATATTTTCCGTTTCAACGCATCCAAAAACATCTTCATACTTCTTTTTCAATAAATCTGGAGATAAAAACAAACCATTTTCATCTAAATTTCCAGTAAAAGGAACATTTATTGCTCCGGGAATATGTCCAGCAATCAAATCTATTGTTTCCGTTTCCCCATTATAACGCTCCACATCTCGAACATCAATCACAATATGGTTTTCGGTCTGTGCAACTTTTTCAACTTCTTCAATTTCAGCAATTCCTAATTTCCAATGGTCGATTTTATATAATTCAGTTTCGTTACTACTTTCTATGTTTGAACTTAACGGGAAGCCACTCTTTTCTGCTTCTTGAATGCCACCATTAAGAACTTGCACTTTTTCGTGACCGATTGATTTCAACATCCACCACAATCTAGCCGCAGCGTTCGAACCATTTTTGTCGTCGTAGAGGATGATATGACTTTTTGGAGAAATACCAAGATGTGATAGTGTTCTGGCAAAATTTTCAATTTGAGGCAATGGGTGTCTTCCTCCAATGGACAAATCATTTTTAATTTCGGCAAGCTGAGTGGTTAAATCTACAAATAGTGCTCCCTCTAAATGTTTTGCTTCATAATTTGATTTTGCGTTTTTTCCGTTACTTACGTCAACAATAATCAAATTGTCTGATTTATAGAATGTAAGCAATTCTGATGCTTGAATAATTGGTGAAATTTTTTTGTCCATTTTCTTTTATTTTAGATACTACTGAGACTTAAATTATAAATTATAGGTTTGGCTTATTATCGATGTGGCTTATTTTTAGCGCTAAAAATCTAAATGATTTCAAAGTTTGAATTTCTTTCTTTCATAATTTTTATTTTTTGCAAACCATCCTCTAATTTTTTAGTTGAATTAATGGTTGAAAACAACTATAAAGTGATAGCTACATTTCCTTTTTTATGTCCTTTTTCAACATAAGTATGCGCTTCTGCCATTTCTTCTAATGAATACGTTTTATCAACTACTGGTTTCAATTCACCTAATTCAATTAGCGTTTTAAGAAAATTGATGTCGTCTGCAGTATGACTAATCATACCAGTTAGCACTTTTATTTTTTTATTGCTTGTCATTGCTATCCAAGCACCTTTTAACGTTTCCGATAATCCTGCTGCACTCAAAATCAATGTTCCATACATTTTTAATGAGTCCAAACCATCTGAAACCGACATTTTATTAACTGTGTCAAAAAGCACATCATACATTTCTCCTTTTTTAGTAAAATCTTCTTTGGTATAATCAATCACTTTGTCAGCACCTAATGATTTTACTAGATCCATATTTGAAGTGCTGCAAACTCCTGTAACAATGGCTCCATAATGTTTTGCCAATTGAACAGCAGTAGCTCCAACTGCCCCTGAAGCACCAAAAATAAGCACTTTTTGCCCAAGTTGTATATCTGCTTTTTTGAGAAAATGCAAAGCTGTAACTCCACCAAAAGGAATAACAGCCGCTTCGTTGTGTGTGGTAGTTTCAGGTTTTATTGCAATAGACCCATTTTCTGCAAAACATTTATATTGAGCATACGTTCCAAAACTCATATCTGTATGACCGAAAACTTCATCGCCTACTTTAAAACCTTGCACGTCCGAACCAATAATCTCGATTTCACCCGAGAAAACACTTCCAAGAATAGTTGTTTTTGGTTTAAAAAGTCCAAAAAATAATCGCACAGCAAAAGGATCTGCTTTTCGAAGTCGTACATCACCTGAATTAACAGCTGTAGCTTTAATCTTTATTAGGATTTCGTTTTGTTTGGGTATTGGTTTTTCAATATCTTTCAATTGAAGTACTTCTGGGGAGCCATATTCTTTATAAACTATTGCTTTCATAAAAACTTGTATTGCTTTAATAAATTATTTCGGAAGCAAAAGTATTTCTATCTTTTTATAATTTCATTGACTTGAGTTAAGAAATATCACACTAGACTACACGATTGCAAAATATTTTGAAAGTCAGTTGACGGTCAAACGATTGTGATTATTTTACAATATGTAATGAAAATATAGTTGAAGGTTGGAGGTTCGAAATTAGAGGTTCGAAGTTTGTAATTATTGTCCACTATTGTAGTAGTTATTACACATATATTTTTATATTTGAGATTATTAAATTGGTTGTATTTAAAACAGTATCTGCTAGACAAACGTATCATTTATTGATTTAAAATACCCTTTATTAAGTTTTTGTTTTTGGATCTATTATAGCTAATCAATAATGTATAAACACACTGTCAATTCTACTGTTTTTGTTTTCGAAACTTTAGCCGAGTTAATGGCAAAAGCAACTCCTTTGCGAAGTGGAGATCAACTGGCAGGAATTGCTGCTAAATCCTATCAAGAACGAGTAGCCGCACAGATGGCGTTATCGCAATTACCCCTAACAGAATTTTTGAACAATCCTTTAATTCCTTATGAAATTGATGAAGTTACTCGCTTGATTATTGACACCCACGATCAAGAAAATTTCAAAAAAATAGCTCATCTTACGGTAGGCGATTTTCGGAATTATTTATTGGACACCAAAATTCAAAAAACCGAATTAACACAGTTGCAAAAAGCAATAACCCCCGAAATGGCAGCGGCTGTTTCAAAAATAATGAGCCTTCAAGACATAATCCAAGTCAGTTCAAAATGCGAGGTAATTACAAAGTTTAGAAATACCATTGGTCTCAAAGGTCATATTGCTACCCGATTGCAACCCAACCACCCCACCGATGATTTGAAAGGAATTCTTGCTTCGGTTATTGATGGTCTGTATTACGGAAGTGGAGATGCTTTAATAGGTATCAATCCAGCATTTGATAACATTAGTACTCAAATAAATTTGTTGAAAATGCTGGATGATATTAGACAGCAATTCAATATTCCGACCCAAATCTGTGTTTTAAGTCATATAACAAATACGATAAAAGCCATTGAGCAAGGCGCAGCTGTGGATTTGGTTTTTCAATCCATCGGTGGAACAGAAAAAACAAACGCTAGTTTCGGCATCAATTTATCACTCTTAAAAGAAGGTCACGAGGCTGCCTTATCGCTAGCAAGAGGAACAATTGGCAACAATGTTATGTATTTCGAAACTGGACAAGGAAGTTCTTTGTCTTCGAATTCTAGTTATGGCATTGACCAGCAAACATTAGAAGCTCGCGCTTATGCAGTTGCCAGAGCTTTCAATCCTTTTTTGATCAATACTGTAGTAGGGTTCATTGGCCCTGAATATTTGAAAGATGGAAAACAAATCATCAGAGCGGGTCTTGAAGATCATTTTTGTGGAAAAATAATGGGATTACCAATGGGTTGTGATATCTGCTACACCAATCATTCTGAGGCAGATCAAGACGATATGGACGTTTTGTTGACCGTTTTAGGTGTTGCAGGGTGCAATTTTATTATGGGCGTTCCTGGAGCCGATGATATTATGCTCAATTATCAAAGCACCTCTTTTCACGATGCACTTTATATCCGAAACGTGTTAGGACTAGAACCCGCACCCGAGTTCAAAGAATGGCTTATCAATTTTGGTATCATTAACGCTAAAAACGAATTGATGCAGCATAACAGTCAAAAAAAATTATTAGGGCTAATCCACAAGTAACTACGAGATGCAATCAGATAATTGGGAAATTTTAAAAAAATTTACGAATGCTAGAATAAACCTTGGTCTAGCAGGAAATTCGTTGCCCACAAATAATGTTTTAGCATTACGAATGGCGCACGCATTGGCCAAAGATGCTTTATATACCGAGTTAGATGTAACTAAACTTGAGGAAGAAATTGAAAAAATGAGCTTAAATTCCTTGGTCGTTCAAAGTCAAATTAGCTCTAAAAACGAATATCTTACCAATCCCAATAAAGGAAGAGTATTAGATGCTGTCAGCTCCGAAAATTTAATCAACTGTTCCAAGAAAGAGGCGGATGTATGTATTATTATTGCTGATGGACTTTCCGCAGCGGCGGTTAATAGTCAAGCAATGAACTTGATACAACACTTGATTCCTAAATTACAATTTCTAACTATTGCACCCATAATCATTGCAAAATACAGCCGTGTTGCTATTTCGGACGAAATTGGTGAATTGCTCAATGCTAAAATTGCCCTGATTTTGATTGGTGAAAGACCTGGACTGAGTTCCCCCACAAGTATGAGTGCTTATATTACTTTTGACCCCAAAAAAGGGAATACGGATGAAAAAAGAAATTGTGTGTCAAATATCCAACAAAACGGATTGCCTTTGGAGTTCGCTGCAATGAAAATTGGGTATTTGATCAATGAGATGCTAAAAAGGAAATTGTCGGGTGTAGATTTAAAAGATAATTTTTCTGATTATTATATAGCAGAATAATAATAACCGATTATTCTTTTAGTCTTGTTCTTCCTTCTTAATCACCTTTCTGGCAACCTCAATTTTAAACTTCTTGCCTTTCATCTTTTCGTCCTTGATGTTGTGAAGCAAATCTTTCACCTTGTTGAATTTTACGGCGGCGAATGAAATATAATCCTTCACTTCGATTAATCCTAAATCGCCTTTCTCCAATTTTCCTTTTTGAGAAAAGAAACCCACGACATCTATTTTGTTCAATTTATTTTTCTTTCCACCACTAATATAGATGGTTTGATATTCGGGCGGTTTGGGCAAAGTGGTTGAGTTTTCCACCTTCAAAACTTCCATTCCATAATCGATATAATCCATTTTTTTTTCGCTTTCGTGAGCAATAATATAAGCTGTACCGGAAGCTAACATACGAGCTGTTCTACCGTTTCTATGCGTGAATTCGTCTTCTTTCAAAGGCAAATGATAATGAATAACGTGTTTCATTTCGGGAATATCCAAACCACGAGCAGCCAAATCCGTGGTGATTAAATAACTCATACTGCCGTTTCGGAACTGGATTAAAGCGCGTTCGCGTTCATCTTGATCCATTCCACCATGATAGTATGTAGCGTAAATTCCTTTTTCGTTCAAAGTGTCACTTATACGTTCTGCTGCATCTCTATGATTGCAAAAAACGATTGCCGACTGCGATTTCAAAGAACAAATCAGGTGGAATAAACTTCCCATTTTGTCTTTTTCCTTTGAAATGACCATTTTGGTAGCCAAATTGCTAGTTACTGCTTCATTAGGAATAAAATCCAAAATCGTAGGATTGACCACTCGGGTATACTTTGGGATTTCAATATCCGAAGTGGCCGAAACCAAAACACGTTTATTCAGTTTGGGGAGCTTTCCAATAATGAAAGACATTTGCTCGTGAAAACCCAACTGCAAAGACTTATCAAATTCGTCGAGAATTAAAGTTTCTATTTTATCCAAACGAAAAGTGCCTCGGTCGATATGATCGGCGATTCTTCCGGGGGTTCCAATTAAAACCGCTGGCGGATTGCTCAAATTCTTGATTTCGGTATCGATGGAATGTCCGCCATAACAAGTGTTTACTTTGTAATCGGTTCCCATTTTTTTCCAAACTTGTTCAATTTGAAGTCCTAATTCCCGCGATGGAACCAGAATCAAACATTGTACAGAAAGGATTTCAGGTTTCAACATTTCGAAAATGGGCAACAAGAAAGCAAATGTTTTCCCGGAACCTGTTGGCGAAAGCAGTAAAATATTATTGTCGCTCAAAATGGTTTCTTGGGCAGCAACCTGCATTTCATTCAAGCTTTCGATACCTAAATTGAGAAGTATATTGTTGGAATGGTGTCTTTTATTCATTTTGCAAAGGTAAGGAAAAAGTGTTTAGTTGTGAGAAGTTAGAAGTTAGAGGTTAGAAGTGGGAAGTTAGCTGAATCTAAAATCGACAATCTAACCCGAGCGCCAGCGAACTGGCAAAGCAAATCTGAAATCTGGATTTAAATACGAATCTCTACAACTTTGCTTGTGTTGTAATTCTAAAGCTATTTGAAAACCATCGCTACTTATTTCGTTTTCTAAAACCCACACAACTCACTCTATAATAGCTAGATACAAAAGGACTTGGACGGTGACTTGGGCGGTAACTTGGTCGGTGACTTGGTCGGTTCAGAAGTCGGAAATCGGAAGTGGGAAGGTAGAACTAGGAAGTTAAAAAATATGCAACCTGCAATCTGCAACCTGCAACCGGCAATCTGCTATCTGCTATCTGCTATCTAAAAACTAATATTCTCTTCTTCAAACAATAATTTGATGTTTTCGTACGATTTTTTTAACACTTCAGGAATTTCATTTGGATTGAGCCAAACTGCTTTTTCGATACCTTCTTCAATTTGACCCTTAGGAATGCCTTCAAAGTCACTATGCATTTCAAACCATTGGGTGATTTTTAGTTTGTAGATGCCATTTCTTTTGAAAATATGGTAGGTTTTTTGGAGTTTTTTGCTTATTCTTAAACGATTCACACCAGTCTCTTCTTCCACTTCGCGCATTGCAGTTTCTTCTATATCTTCGCCTTTTTCGGTGCCACCTTTGGGTAAGTCCCATTTTCCGCTTCTGAAAATGAATAAAACTTCTCCTTTTTTATTGTAAACTAATCCACCGCCAGCTTTAGAAACTGGGATTTTTGATTTCAAAGTCTTCATAATCTCTTTTTCATCAGGATGATAGAGATACGCTTTTTGAATTTTATTTTGAAAAATTTTAACGATAAGTTGAACTATATCAACACTTTCTAATAGGAACAACTGAAAATTGGTCTCTTTGGAGATTTCATTTGTTAAAAAAAGTGGTTTGTCGTTCACAAAAACTTTATACATTTGTACTATGATATTTAATAAAGATACTGCCGAGAAAACTGCCGAATTACTTTTGCAAATTAATGCAATTAAATTGAATCCAAGAAATCCTTTTACGTGGGCTTCGGGATGGAAATCACCTATTTATTGTGATAATAGAATAATTCTCTCATTTCCAACCATAAGGAATTATGTGCGAGATGAATTTTCAAAAAACATTGAAAAACAATTTGGTAAACCCGATGTTATTGCCGGCGTTGCCACCGGAGCCATCGGAATTGGGATGCTCGTAGCCGAAAGTTTAGGATTACCATTTGTGTATGTTCGCCCAGAGCCCAAAAAGCATGGAAGACAAAATCAAGTAGAAGGATTTTTGCAAAAAGGTCAAAATGTGGTCATTGTTGAAGATTTAATTAGCACAGGAAATAGTAGTTTGCAAGCTTTTGAAGCATTGCGCGCTGCGGGTGCCAATGTAAAAGGAATGGCTGCCATTTTTACCTATGGTTTTGATGTTGCCGAAGAAAATTTTAAAAACGCAAATCTTGACTTGTTTACTTTGAGCAATTATCAAAATTTATTGAATTTGGCTGTAGCCAAAAGATACATCACCGAGCACGAAGAAGAAACTTTAAGAGAATGGAATTTGAGTCCTTCGACTTGGGGACAAGTGGAAAGTGAAAAATAACAAATAACAAATTCCAAACCTCAAACAATAAACCCAAAACCACAAACCACAAACTCCAAACAGAAAATGAACCTAGAAAGCCCCAGAGTTACTATCGAAAAATCAGCCCAAGAATTATTTGATTTATTGAGCGATGTTCGAAATTTCGAAAAATTAATGCCGGAAAACATTGCTAAATTTGAAGTTATTGGCGACGATGCTTTTATTTTTGGATTGAAAGGAATGCCTGAAATAAAACTAAAAATGAAAGAAAAAATAGCACCAAACAAAGTAGTTTTGGGTGCTGCAAGCGATAAATTACCGTTCACCTTGGAAGCCGATATTGTTTCTGTTTCTGATAATTCTTCTAATGTGCAATTGCTTTTTGAAGGTGAATTCAATGCAATGATGGCGATGATGATCAAAGGGCCAATTGGAAAATTCATCGAAACCTTGGCAGGAAATATGTCAAAACTATAAAATCCTTTACCGAAGTTTAAATGACTTCAACTTATAAACAAGAACCTTTTAGTGCAAACTGAAAGGTTTTTTTATATAAAGTCACGTAATACAAGCACTTGCATGGAATTTAAAATGTTTCTTTTTATACGCATAGAATCATAGATTTTATGAATTCTATAAAGACGTTTCACTTTTGGATAGTGAAACATGGCTATGTGAAGCCAAGAGCCGAGTCCCGATAATTATCGGGACGAACAGGCGAAGCAATTGGTCTATCTAATTCTTTTTTCTATGTTGCTATGCGTTTAATTTTATATTTTACTATTTCTATAAATGCATTCAATGGTTTAATACAACATTTGGATTTCTTTTATATCAAACTCAGCTATTGAATCTTCTTCCAAAAGAATTTCGAGTTTGCCACTGGTTGAAACGCCTTGAATAATGCCCATAAAATTTTGTTGATTTTGATCTTCAAATGGCATTGGAATCCCTTTTTTGAAAAGTTTATTGGTATATCTCGACCAAAATAAATCTGAATTTTGATTCCAATTCTGAATATTTTGCTCCAATTTTTCGATAATTTTAAAAAGAATTTCTTCTTTATCGAAAGTGGTGTTGCAAATTAAGGACAATGAAGAGGCTTTGGGCAAATTTTCAAAATCTGTTTGATTGACATTCAAACCCAAACCCACAATTGAATTAATGCTTCCGTCACTTTTTATGGAATTTTCGATTAAAATCCCACCTATTTTCTTTGTGTATGACATAATGTCGTTTGGCCATTTAATACTTAATTCGGGAATTTTCAAATCTTCTAAAACCTGAATTATGGAAACCGAAAATACGATATTGATATCAAATATTCGTTTGATATCTATTACAAAGTTATTAATCAAAACACTCATTATTAGATTTTTACTAGGCTCAGAATTCCAAACAGCCCCCATTTGACCCTTGCCTTTGGTTTGATTTTCGGCACTAAC
Organism: Flavobacterium psychrophilum; assembly: GCA_945866505.1. Classification (GTDB taxonomy): domain Bacteria; phylum Bacteroidota; class Bacteroidia; order Flavobacteriales; family Flavobacteriaceae; genus Flavobacterium; species Flavobacterium psychrophilum_H. Next base: position 11,643 of record CAMBHH010000010.1, on the reverse strand, counting down.
AACAGTGAAATTTTCTAAAAATTGATTGGTGGATAATCCTTTTAAGAAATCATTTGTAGAATCTATGGCATTGAGTTTGATTAATTGCATGCGTCTTTATTTGGGTAACAGAATTTAATATTTTGTTAAGGTTCAAAAATAATCACAAAAAATGGTAACTTTACCAACTTATATTAAAAATAATTCATGGCAAAAAAGACAATAAACAATGATGTTCTATTGGCAAACATCATCAAAGGGATTGAAGAAGTAAAAGGAAATGATATCGATATTCTTGATCTAAGAGAAATAGACACCGCCGTTTGTGACTATTTTGTAATCTGTAACGGAAATTCAAACACTCAAGTTAATGCAGTAGTCAACTCAATTCAAAAGGTAGTTTCAAAAGAATTGAAAGATAAACCGTGGCATGTCGAAGGATCTGACAATGCTGAATGGGTTTTAATGGACTATGTAAGCATTGTGGTTCACGTTTTCCAAAAGCACATTCGCGAATATTATAATATCGAAAGTCTTTGGGGTGATGCTAGAATCACGAAAATCGAAAATAAATACTAAAGAAATATACCTCTAATGGCAGCAGATAATAAACCAAATTTGAATAAATTTAAAGTAAGTCCCTGGTTAATTTACACCGCAATTTTATTAATTTTTTTGACGATAAGTTTTTTAACTGGTGGTTCTAATTTTCAAGAGCCAGTTAAGTTAGAGCAACCTGAATTCAATGCATTGCTTGAAAAAGGAGAGATTGAAAAAATAATTATCTACAATAAAAAAGATGCAGAAGTATATTTGAAAGCTGAAGCTTTAAAGTTAGCATCGAATAAAAAAGTAGCTAAAAATGTTTTAGATCAACCCAACAAAGGGCCACATTATGTATTAAGCCTTGGAGATGTTCAGATTTTTGAAAAAAAATTGGAGGCAGCCGTAACCGAAGGAAAACTTAAGAATTATAACTTTCAAGAAAGTAGCAATTGGGGCGATATTATCATAAGCCTCTTACCCATCATCATTATCATTGGAGTATGGATTTTCATCATGCGAAGAATGTCCGGAGGTGCTGGTGGCGGTGGCGGACAAATTTTCAATATCGGAAAATCAAAAGCCAAGCTTTTTGACGAAAAAACAGATATTAAAACTTCTTTTAAGGATGTTGCAGGCCTTGAAGGTGCCAAAGAGGAAATTCAAGAAATTGTTGAATTTCTTAAAAATCCCGAAAAATATACCAATTTAGGTGGAAAAATTCCAAAAGGTGCTTTGTTAGTAGGTCCTCCAGGAACAGGAAAAACATTACTAGCAAAAGCTGTAGCTGGCGAAGCTCAAGTACCCTTTTTCTCCTTGTCAGGTTCTGATTTTGTAGAAATGTTTGTTGGTGTAGGTGCTTCTAGAGTTCGTGATCTATTCAAACAAGCCAAAGAAAAATCTCCTGCGATTATTTTCATTGATGAAATTGACGCTGTCGGCAGAGCGAGAGGAAAAAACAATATGTCGGGCGGAAACGATGAAAGAGAAAATACTTTAAATCAGTTGCTTACAGAAATGGATGGTTTTGGTACTAATTCAAATGTGATTGTTTTAGCTGCAACCAACAGGGCTGATGTTTTAGATAAAGCCTTAATGCGTGCTGGTCGTTTTGACAGACAAATTTTTGTGGATTTACCCGACATTCGCGAAAGAGAAGAAATCTTTAAAGTGCACCTTGAGCCATTGAAAAAAGTGGAGAATTTAGATACTGACTTTTTAGCCAAACAAACTCCAGGTTTCTCTGGAGCTGATATTGCCAATGTTTGTAATGAAGCCGCTTTGATAGCCGCTAGAAATAACAAAACAGCTGTTGACAAACAAGATTTTTTGGATGCTGTAGATCGAATTATTGGTGGTTTAGAAAAGAAAAATAAAATCATCACTCCTGAAGAAAAGAAAGCTATTGCTATTCATGAAGCGGGACACGCCACAGTAAGCTGGATGCTAGAGCACGCAGCACCACTTATTAAAGTAACTATTGTTCCTCGTGGCCAAAGTTTAGGAGCTGCTTGGTATCTTCCTGAGGAAAGACAAATCGTGAGAACAGACCAAATGCTGGACGAAATGTGCGCCACAATGGGCGGAAGAGCCGCTGAGAAAGTAACTTTCGACCGAATTTCGACTGGAGCTTTGAGCGATTTAGAAAAAGTAACGCGACAAGCACGTGCTATGGTAACCATTTATGGTTTGAACGAAAAAATAGGAAATGTAACCTATTACGATTCAACTGGGCAAAGCGAATACAGCTTTTCTAAACCTTATTCCGAAGAAACTGCTAAAACTATTGATAAGGAAATTTCGATTTTAATTGAAAGCCAATATGAAAGAGCTATAAAAATATTAGAAGAAAATAAAGATAAATTAAATCAACTTGCAGATATTCTTATTGAAAAAGAAGTAATATTCAAAGATGACTTAGAAACCATATTTGGGAAAAGAACATTTGATGACAATCTGGTAGAAGAAGTCTCTTAATACTCACATAACCTATAATATTTTAAAATCTTAATTCAAAAGTGACTTTTGAATTAAGATTTTTTTATCTTTGGACGTTTTCAAATAATTTACACAGTAGCACAGAAAAACATGAGTCTTTTTAGAAAATTTTTTGGTTCAACTAACCCTGCTTCAGAGGAAGAAAATGATAAGGTAACAAATAAGTCCTTAGAAAATGATGCGCCCATAGAAGAGCAATTCATATATAATTTCAATAAAAATGGCGGAAAATTTTTGTACTGCGAAAATGAAGTGGAACTAAAAGAGCAATTCGAAAATATTCTAGAAGAAAATGATTGGTTCGAAAGCGAAGCCCTATGTTATGAGGAAGACCTTTTTGGCATTCTTGAAGAAAATAAAATCACGCACGACAAAACGCAAACCCCATCATTCCTTTTGGCACATTGTGAAAACCTCATTGCGGATGAAGGCTCTATTCTGTTTTCGTCTAAACAAATTAAGCAACACAAACCAAACGAACTTCCAGTAAACATAGTTATTTTCGCAACCACAAGCCAGATAATCGAGACAAAAAGTGATGGATTGAGCGTGATAAAAAAGAAATACGTCAAAGATTATCCGACGAATATTACCACCATAAAATATTTTAAAAAAGCAGTTGACGAGGATTTCACGCAATATGGAAGCTCAGCAAAAAATATATATGTATTGCTTTTAGAAGATTTATAAGATGAATGAAACACTCAAGAGAACTATATCTGGTGCTATTTATGTAATTTTATTACTGACTGCGATACTGTTTTCGACTGAAAGTTTTTTTATATTGTTTGGGATTTTCTTACTAATTGCAATTTATGAATTTTGCAATTTAATTCAAGCAAATAAAATTTTCCCGATGCTTTTCGGAATCTGTCTTTACACCGCTGTTAGCCTACTCAGCAATTACAACACAATTACGACTGAAACCATCAATAAATTATTAGATACTAATTTTAATCTTGGCATCAACATTAAGCAATTAGATATCGTATTAATGGCAGTGTCATTAGTGGTTTCCATAAAATGTATTTTATTTTTATTTTACGATAAATTTCAAAAAATAAGCACTTCTTCAAAATACTTGTATCTACTAGGATATATTATACTTCCCTTTATTTTTATCACCAAAATATCTTTTGGTGTCAATGATTACAATCCTAAAATCATCATTGGTTTATTTATTATTATCTGGACCAATGACACCTTTGCCTTTATTGTTGGGAAATCTATTGGAAAAAATAAATTATACGAAAAAATTTCTCCCAAAAAAACCATTGAAGGATTTATTGGAGGAACCGTTTTTGCTATTTTAGCTGGCTTTCTAATATCAAAATATTACATAAGAGCAAGCCCTAAATTTAGCGAAAAATCAATTATGATTTGGGTTTCTATAGCTATAATCGCTGGTGTTTTCGGAACCATTGGCGACTTAATTGAATCTAAATTCAAACGAATTGCTGGCGTAAAAGACAGCGGAAACATAATGCCTGGCCACGGAGGTATACTAGATCGTCTAGATAGTGTTATATTTGTAGCACCAATTATTTTTTTATTTTACCAAATTCTAAACTATGTTTCATAAAGAAGGAGCCCAATCCATATTGCTAGGAACCGTTATTACTGCAATCGTGCTATTATTGTCCGATAAATTGATTGATATCTATTGGATTCAAAAATCAATTCAAATAGCAACAGTAGTATTGTTAATCATCATTTTACAGTTTTTCAGAAATCCAAAACGTAATTTTATTCTAGACGAAAACCAAATTCTTTCACCAGTAGATGGAAAAGTTGTGGTTATTGAAGAAGTGTACGAAAGCGAATATTTCAAAGAAAAGCGCATTCAGGTTTCGATATTCATGTCACCTATAAATGTACACGTAACGCGTTACGGACTTAGTGGGATTGTGAAATTTAGCAAATACCATCCTGGGAAATTCTTAGTAGCTTGGCATCCAAAAGCGAGCGAAGAAAATGAAAGAACCACGATTGTTATCGAAAATAAAACTTTTGGAGAAGTACTGTATCGACAAATTGCTGGAGCTTTGGCACGAAGAATCGTTAATTATGCCAAAGAGGGAATGCAAGTTGTTCAGGGTGAAGATGCTGGTTTTATAAAATTCGGATCTAGAGTGGATGTGTTTTTGCCTTTGGGTACACCAATCAATGTGGTTTTAAACCAAAAAGCAATTGGAGGAAAAACAATCATTGCTACAAAGCTGAATGGATAATAAAGATTTAGATACCCGTTTTCTTGAAGCGGTTGAGATTGCTTCAAATATGACTCAGGCATCGTTAGCTCAGGACGTCCAGCTCAGACTTTATGCTTTTTACAAACAAGCTACATTTGGAACACTCAGCTACAATCATTCTGAAAGTTATGATTTAAGAAATGCGTTCAAAACCAATGCGTGGATTCAAATCAGTCATTTGTCTGTAGATGAGGCCAAAGAACATTATATAGAAATCATAAATTCATTACTATAAAAAATAGATTATGCAAAAGATAAAATTTATTCTAATCAATTTATTTCTTCTTACTCTACTCCTTTCCTGCAATGATAAAAAATACACCGAAGTCGTTGATGTTCCTTTGCCAGAAGTAGAACAGAAAACAACAATAATGGGAATGCCTGATGATGTAAAAGCAGACGAAGGCTCTTTTCAACTCGAAAAATTGCCTTATTCGTATAATGCTTTGGTACCAAATATTTCCGTATTTACTATGGAAAACCATTATTCCAAACATTATTTGACCTACACCAATAATTTGAATAAAGCCATTGTGGGCACTCCACTAGAAAATTTAACCATCGAAGAAGTTCTAGCAAAATTAGACCCAAGCGTTCTCGATATTAAAAATAATGCAGGTGGATACTACAACCATTCCTTGTATTTTAAATGTATGGGACCAAAAGCTAGCGCACAACCACAAGATACTTTAGCCAGTGCCATCACAAAAAAATTTGGATCTTATGACAACTTTACTACTGCATTCAAAGACGAGGCCACAAAGCAATTTGGTTCTGGTTGGGTTTGGTTGATTGTAGATCGAACCGGAAATCTTCAAATTACTAGTACTCAAAATCAAGACAACCCTTTGATGCGAAATGCAACGGTTCCCGGCAAACCAATTCTAGCTTTAGACCTTTGGGAACATGCCTACTACTTGGATTACCAATACAAAAGAAAAAATTATGTTGATGCTTTTTTCAATGTAATCAATTGGAAAAAAGTAGGTGAGAATTATGAAGAGGCGTTGAGGAAATAAAGAAAAATAGAAATCTAAAACAGAAAAAAGTCCCAAGCACAATTGTACATTTGGCAACTAATTTTTGGATTTTTTAGCATCTGTTTATAAATTAGATTCAGCCTTTTTACGGTATTCTTTGGGTGTTGTTCCAGTTAGTTTTTTAAACAGCTGATTAAAATTAGAGGCCGTTTTATAGCCACATTTATAAGCTATTTCAGAAATCCCCAAGTCGGTTTCAATGAGTAACTTACAAGCATTAGAAACTCGAATTTCATTGAGGTATTCTACAAAGCTCTTTTTTGTTTTTAATTTAAACATTCGGCAAAAAGAGGTTGGCGTAAGATTGGCAATTTCAGCAATTTTAATAAGTGAAATTTCTTCATTATAATTTTCTTTCAAATACTCGAAAACTGCCGAAAGTCTATCTTTTTTGGACTTTTCGTTTGTTGGCATATATAAGTCACTGTTGATAAAAGCAATATCTGAACTTTCTGAAAGCAAAGCCAAAATTTTGAAAAGACCCACTATCATTTCAAAGTCCTTTTTTTGAACGAGTTTCTCTAATTTTTTTGCAATTAATTGATTTGTTTTACCAATTATCGCCACTCCTCTAACAGCTTGGTTAAAAAAGGAATTAATCTTCTGGGTTTCTTTTAATTCATAAAAAGCTGGACCAAAAATTTCTTTGTTAAAATATACTACAATTGCTTTTGCTTTTAAAGTACTAATACCTTGATAATAAATTTCGTCATTGAGCCAAACGTGCGGAATGTCGGAACCCAAAAAAACCATATCCCCTGGTACAAATTGCTCGACAGTATTGCCCACAATTCTTTTGCCGTAACTTTCTTTAACATAAACTAGTTCCAATTCAGGATGTGAATGGAAAGGTGCTTGAAAAAATGCTTCTTCTCGTGAGATAACTGAAACAGAACTGTTCTGGTAAGAAGTTATTTTTGTCTTTTCAAATTGCATTTTTATAGAGATAATTAATAATTAAACAAGGATAATATTGAGTTAATAAAAATAGTAAATTTAATCTACTTTGCATCGCTAAAAATAAATTAACTAAAAATAAAACTATGGCTGCAATTCCCCAATCGAAAGCTCAAAACAAAACAGGTACTAGTGAAACTAAAAATTGGTTGTTCCCTTTTATATTGGTCACTAGTTTATTCTTTTTTTGGGGTTTCGTTCACAATTTAGACCCAATTTTAATTCCACACTTAAGAAAAGCATTCAATCTTACTGATTTACAATCTTCTTTAGTCGATTCATCTGTTTTTATTGCCTATTTTGTTATGGCATTGCCCGCAGGCTATATTATGAGAAAATATGGTTACAAATCGGGAATTATGGTGGGTTTAATTCTTTTTGGAATTGGTTCAATACTTTTTGTTCCTGCAGCTAATTCCCTCCAATACAGTTACTTTTTAGGAGCTTTGTTTATTATTGCTTGTGGTCTTACTTTTTTGGAAACTGCGGCAAATCCTTATGTTACCATTTTAGGTCCTGCAGAATCTGCCACCAAACGATTGAATTTTTCACAATCATTTAATGGTTTGGCCGCTTTTATTGCGCCAGCCTATATTGGTCCAATGATCTTGTCAGATAAAAATTATACGCAATCTCAAATAGAAGCAATGACTCCAGCTGTCAAACACGCCTATTTGGTTTCAGAAGCGGATAGTGTTAAAATGCCTTATCTCGTTTTGGGATTGATTATTTTGGCAGTGGCAGTAATTTTTTATTTTACCAATATGCCAGATGTTAAAGATGAAGATGTTGATGGTGAAGAAGGAGCTAGTTTTGCTGGTGCTCTGAAATCGATGCGTTTGCGTTGGGGAATTTTGGCTCAGTTTTTTTATGTGGGTGCACAAGTTTGCGTAGGAAGTTTTTTTATAAAAATGGCTACTACTGCATCAGGAATTGATGAAGATTCTGCAGCTAAATATTTAGGTTTTTTTGGACTTGCGTTTATGTTGGGTCGTTTTTTTGGTACGTTTTTGATGCAATACATTAATCCCCGAAAATTATTAATTATCTACACCATAATTAATATTGTGCTTACCATAATTGCAATAACAGGAACAGGAATGGTAGTAGTTTATTGTTTGATAGCCATTGCCTTTTTTATGAGTATTATGTTCCCAACCATATTCTCAATGGGAATTGATGGTTTGGGACACAATACCAAAATTGGTTCTTCCTTAATAGTAATGTCTATTGTGGGAGGAGCATTTTTGCCACCAATATTAGGAATAATATCCGATCAAACTACCAGTATTCAATATGGATATAGTGTACCTTTAGTTTGTTTTTTAGTGATTTTACTATTTGCATTTAATGTTCATAAAACGGATAAAGCCTAATTCAAAGATTAAAATAACACTTCAGCAATTTAAAAATGACACCCTCAATTTAAATCAAAATTAAATCAATATAGATTTTGTGTTCACCGTAGTCCAATAATCCCGCAGCTTCGGGAGAACTATTTTCAAATTATATAGATTTATTTATAAGACTAATTTCTATTTGGTATTAACTTACCGTAACAAGATAGTGATAGTCTACACGAAATCACATTCAGGATAAGTTATGTGAGCATTACAAATGACAAGTGTATGCTTTATACCGATTATGTATTCAATATAGTCCAATAAAAATGGGTATTTCATACTATATCGGCATTATACCATAAACTATTGGACTATTTTACAAATGTTATTGGTATTAAAATAAAGCTTCGCTTGAACGCTTATTCAAACTGAAAGCTATCCAAATCAAAAAGCATAGTTCCTTGCTCTTTGCCCACAAATTCAAGGAAAAGTGCATGAACGCCGTTGATTGAATTAATTTTACATGAAAAAGTTTCGTATTTTTTAATTTTGTTTAGTGGGTCAATTTGTAGAGATCCAATAATTTTACTTGTAAGCGAGCCTATTCTTATATTGATTGTACCCCCATTATATGAATTTACGTTTGCCTTAAACATTGAAACACCTGAACCAAAATCAAGATATTTGTAGGCTGCCCAATCCCCATTTTTAATACTACATAGTGATTCGTTCCCTTTTTCAACGAGCTTAATTCGGCAATATCCATTCAATAAACAGGCTCTTTCTGCCTCAATTTTTAAAAATGCGGATAACGGCTTTCCAGCTCCCTGCGAAGTCATTTCCACCTCGTCTATAGTTCCATCTGCATTGAATTTGATAGGTTCAACGCATGCTCTTCGCATCACTTGCGATCCGTGAGAAGAACGATGATAGAATACATACCATTGATCATTAAATTCGGCAATTGAGCCGTGATTATTCCAGGTTTCAGGATCGCAATTAAAGTTGTCTATGACTACTCCTTTATAATCAAATGGTCCCAAAGGAGAACCCGAAGTCGCATAACCAAGGCTTGTAGGGCGACGGTCACGACGACCTTCGTGTGCATATAGAATGTAATAAATCTCTTTTCGTTTAAAAACGAAAGACCCTTCATGAAAAAAATGTTCATTTCTATTTATTAGGTTCTTTTGAATACTTGATTCGTCTAACTCAGTCATATTTGACTTCAATTTAGCACCTTTCAACATTCCTTGTCCCCAATAATAATAAGCCTGACCATCGTCATCTAAAAACACAGTAGGGTCTATCTCATTGTATGTTGTTGTATTCAGTTTTTTGGCATTTTCAAATGGACCCAATGGGGATTTAGAAACGGAGACTCCTTCGCTATAATTTTTATCCGGTGTGCAAAAATAAAGATAATACAGCCCGTTGTAGAATATAGCATCGGGTGCAAACAATAATTCATCGGTTTCTTTTACAGCATCATTCTTTCCCTTAGTCGAAAACACATCAGGTTGCAAAACCCATTTTTTCATATCGGATGTATGTAAAACATCGTGATTATATGAACACCAATATGCAGTCGACTCATCTGTCGAACCATAAATATATAAATTCCCGTCAGACCAAACTCGTGCAGTAGGGTCGGCAATGTAGGTCCCAATAGGACAAATTGGGTTTTGAGAATGTCCAATTAGTCCCAGAATTAGCATATTAAGCAGTATGATTTTTTTTTCCATTACAAATGATTATTTTAGTAAATGATTAATTTCAATTGGTCGACTTTATAAAGGAACTTATCCCACAAGAATCTCTTGTATTATTAGTTGAACTTGCCGATTCCTGTATAAAGTAACCAAAAGTAATGATAAAATTTATTTTTATTGAAATAGAGTACAGATTATACAGGGTAAACGCATTAAAAATATTTAGACACGAATTGCACGAATTGTCATGAATTATTTTTAATAATATTAAAATTTTCACAAATTTTAACTGCCTTTGACAGTTTCGTGAAATTTATGCAGTGTCTATTTTGTGTAAATTAGTGCAATTGCTTCGCCAGTTCACTTCGTTCGTGTCGTGTAAAATTAACATAAAAATCAATTTTAATGCGTTTGCCCTGACAGATTATAGTAAGAGTAACCACTTACTTTAAATTTGTAGAGATAAATAATAATTAAATACGGATAATATTGAATTATAAAAAACAGTAAAATCATAGTAATTTTCCATTTTTATAGCTGCAAATAATTTTTGGAATACAATATGGGTTCAGAGTAAAAATAGATTTTCAAAATGAACAATTTCATACATTTATTTTGGACTTCAACAATATCTTTAGAAATAGATTTACAAAAGAGATAATACAACGCCAAAAAATATCAGCAGAGTCAAAGAAAAATAAATTGAAATCAAATGTCACAAAACGAAGTAAAAAATACAGTAATTAGATTAGATCCAAAAGACAATGTTTTGGTCGCTTTAACCGATTTAGAAAAAGGGAAAACAGTTGTTTTTGAGAATGAATCTTTCGAAATGCAAGATACCATCAAAGCAAAACATAAATTTTATATGTCTGATTTTAAATCCGGTGATGAAATTTTTATGTACGGAGTTTTGGTAGGAAAAGTAGAATATGATGTAAAAAAAGGAAGTCTAATGACGACCGACAATCTAAAACACGCTGCCGAACCTTACAGCTATCGCAAAGTAAATTATGAGTATCAAATACCAGATATTTCAAAATATAAAAACACCACTTTTAATGGCTATAAACGAAAAGACGGACGAGTAGGAACCGCCAATTATTGGTTATTTGTTCCCACCGTTTTTTGTGAAAACCGTAATTTGGATGTCATAAAAGAAGCTCTGCACAACGAATTGGGCTATTCTGTAAGTGACAAATACACCCAATTTACCCATCAAGTGGTGGAAGCCTACAAAAACGGGGAAGATATTAAAAACACGACGCTCGATTTGATGCCAACTGCCACAGCCAATCGTTTGTTTAAAAATGTAGATGGAATCAAATTCCTCAATCATCAAGGCGGTTGCGGGGGTACGCGTCAAGATTCGGCGACATTGAGTTCTCTTTTGGCTTCGTATGCTAATCACCCAAATGTTGCTGGAATTACATTGTTGAGTTTGGGTTGTCAGCATTTGCAAGTACACGATTTTAAAAATGATGTGATCAAACAAAACCCCGCTTTTGATAAACCCTTACTCATTTTCGAACAGCAAAATGCACAAAGCGAAGAACAATTAATCGCCGATGCTATCAAAAAAACTTTTGAAGGTTTAATCGAAATCAACAAATTAGAAAGAACTCCAGCGCCATTAAGCGAATTGTGTATTGGCGTAAAATGCGGTGCCAGCGATGGTTTTAGCGGCGTTTCTGCCAATCCAGCCGTTGGTTACACTGCCGATTTAGTAGTGGCTTTAGGTGGAAAAGTACTCTTAGCCGAATTTCCAGAATTGTGTGGTGTAGAACAAAACCTAATTGATCGTTGCGAAACCGAAGAA
>CAMBHH010000009.1 GCA_945866505.1 Flavobacterium psychrophilum | reverse complement strand
GGCGTTAAGTACAATTGGGTTATTAACAGCGGTATTACCTGTTGCATCAGTAGCTGAAACATTAAAAGTATAATTGGTGTTTTGATCTAAATTATTTATCGTTAACGTTTTTTGACTGCCTGATGGACTATATGTCGAACTCGTTCCTGATCCATAATCTACATTGTAAGTTACATTTCCAGAATTATCGGTAGCATTCAACACTAATGCCACAGACGAACCTGTAATAGCACCAACGTTCGCTGTAAAATTTGTTGGTGCTTCGGTATCTACAGTCGTATTTTGATATACCCTTACATAATCAATATCCATTGAAGTTTGAGTAAAATTAGCATTAATGTTTCCAGCTACCCCACCCATAGCAATATTCAAAAGTATGTATTGCTCTTGGTCAAATGGCCAGTTACTTGCATTTTTTACTGCGGGGTTGTACGTATAAAAAACTACGCCATCTACCAGAAATGAAATTTGATTTGGAGACCAATTCATAGAATAAATATGATAATTATTTGCAATATTATCACCTACAACGACACCACCTATATTAAAAGTATTTCCGAAAGAAGAAGGAGTATGCAAGGCACTTTGAATATAATTATCCGGTTGAGATCGAGTAATTCCGTGTTCCAAAATATCAATTTCGCCACAAGCAGGCCAATCCGTAGTTCCATAATTAGAATCAAAATAACCTCCATCTTCGTTTACATTTTTTCCGAGCATCCACAAGGCAGGCCATGTTCCAGCATCTTTTGGGATTTTTGCTCTAATATCTACTCGACCGTATTTAAAAGCAAATTTTGAATTTAATCGTGCTGATGTATATTGCTTTGTGTAACCTTGATCTGTAAAACTTTCCTTTTTTGCAACAATGCTCAAATTGCCATTTGCAACAAAGGAATTGGTCGTGCGATTGGTATAATGTTGAACCTCATTATTAAACCAGTTTCCACCTGCCGGCAATTGAGTTTGATGAAACCAATTGTTAGAATCGGCAGTACCATTAGTAGTAAACTCATCAGACCAAACCAGATCTTTATACACAACATCTATTTGCGCAAAAGAAAATTGACAAATAAAAGCAAAGAAAAATAATAATTGAAATCGAGTAATTTTTTTCATAAAGTAGGTTTTAGGTATAATTTATTCTGTAAAATTTAATTTTTCATTTTTATCCCAAATGCCCCAATACGCTCCAACTTCTCCTTCTGGACCCACTTTCCACGATTCATCAAAAGAAGAAAAGTAAAACATTTCAATATCATTTTGTTTGGACCAATTTTGGGAATCTATAAAATATTTCATAGCATTTTCATTGGATGCAACAGCTCCTTTTAGAAAACCGCCTTGACTTGGCCATCCTGTTTCGGTAATTATTATTCGTTTGTTTTGACCGGCATACTTTGCGGACTCAAACATGCTAACCATGTGATTGAATGAATACTCGATAGGGCAACCCTCCCAATATGGGTAGCAATTGGTTAAAATAACATCGCAAACTGCAGTAATATTTGGTCGATGTGAAAATTCATAATAAGCATCCACATATCCAATAGGAATAGTTTTAGGAATTGCATTTCTTACTTGGTCTATGAAATCTAAAAGTTCCTCTTCGGTTAAATCTTTGCGATACATCACTTCGTTTCCTACAGCAGCAATATCAACAAAACCATCGTTTGCTAGTTGTATTAAACCTTGTATTTCCTTTTCGTTGATTTCAGGATCATCACCCAACCAAGCTCCAACTAATGTTTTGATTCCAAATTCATGAGCAATTTTAGGAATAAACTCGTTCCCTTCAGTACACGAAAACGAGCGAACCCATTTGGTGTAAGGAGCAATTATTTTCATTCTTCGTCGAACTTGTTCTTCCGAAATAATATCGCCTGGTTTTTGTCCGTCTTCGTACAAACTGAAACAAACACCATGCATTCCGTTCTCTAAAGTTTCTCTCCATAATTTGGATAATTCTTTTGGTGAGACATCCGAAATTTGAATTTCTCTAAAATTATCTTGACCGTCTTTGCTGTTTTTATTATCTTTTAATGAAAAATAATGACCTTCTCTATATGACATAATTTCTATTATTTAAATTTTAAATTTTCACTTTTATCCCAAATACCCCAACCAGCACCGACTTCTCCTTCTTGTTTTACTTTCCAAGATTCATCAAAAGAGGAGAAGTAGAAAAGTTCAATTTCACGATTTTTAGCCCAATCTTGTACGGCAATAAAATATTTCATTGCATTCAAATGAGAAGGAACTGCGGCATCAATATTTTCTCCTTTACTTGGCCATCCTGTTTCAGTAACAATTACTTTTTTTCCTTTAGCCGAAAGTTGTGTCAATTCGACCATCCTATTCAAATAGTTCAGTGCAAAATCATTTGCAGCACCTTCCCAAAAAGGATAACAATTAGCCAAAATAAGGTCACAAGATTCAACTAAAGCTGGTTTGTCAAGAAACTGATAATAAGCATCTACATATCCTACAGGAATTGAATCTGGTAATGCTGCTCTCACTCTTTGGATATAGCCTATTAATTCTTGCTCCGAAATTTCTTCACGATGCAACACTTCATTTCCGACCGCTGCAATATCAACTAAACCAGCTTTAGCTAAAAGAATAAGTGATTGAATTTCCTTTTCATTTCGTTCTTTATCAGCACTAATCCAAGCGCCAGCTACGATTTTCAACCCAATATTGTGTGCAATTTCGGGTATTAATTCATTACCCTCTGTACACGAAAAAGTCCTAATCCATTTCGTATGTGGTGCTATTAAATCCAATCTTCTTTTAATTTGATTTTCAGATAAAACATCTCCTGCATCTTGTCCTTCAATATATGGGCTAAAACACAAACCGTGTAAACCATTGTTTAATATTTCTGAAAATTGTTTTGTGATTTCAGCTTCGGTTTTTGAACTAAAATCAATACCCAATTTAGAATTTAATGTACTTCCAATTTTTTCTAGAGAAATTAATTTTCCCGATAGATAAGCCGAGGATTGTTTTTTACCCTGCTGTTTTCTTTTGTTAATAAGATCTCTTACTTCTAGTGCTTTAGCTTCATCAATATCATAATCTTTCATTGCCCAAATAGCGGTTAAAGTACCCAGAATTGGAATTCCCACAAAGAAAATTCTTAACCAAAACATGGTTTCATCTGTTTGTGTACTTGCATTGGATTGAAAAGCAACCAAAGAAAGAATTAAACCACTTAATAATCCCGCTACAGCAGTTCCAAATTTTACCATCCACCAATAAATAGCACCTAAACTTCCTTCTCGTCTTTTGCCAGTATTTAATTCATCTATATCAATTACATCAGATGTCATAGACATCATCAAGGTAAACAGACTACCTATACCAAATGAAAAGAAAGGAAGCGCAAAAAGAAACAAATAAGGTTTTCCAGGAACAAAAAGTAAAAAAAGTAAAATGTAACCCACGATAGAAATCCCTTGAGAAAGTAAAAATGCTTTCTTTTTACCCATTATTTTAGACATTCTTGCAACAATTGGAATTACCACAATAGTGGTAATAAGTGCTCCTACACATCCAAATAAAGTTGGCCATAATCCAAACCCTTCTTCATTTCCTTTGAACAAGTAATATTTGATAATGAAATAGGAAAAACCAGCTGTTGTTTGAAAAGCATTAAAAATCAAGAAAGTTGCAATACAAATTTTTCTAAAAGGCTTGATTTCTATTGAAGCTTTTAATCCTTCTTTAATTTCTCCAAAACTACCTAAGATTCCTTTAAAATCAATTGGGCTGTAGTTTTCGTTTAGGGTAGATTTACTTGGAATAAAAAATGCTGGAATAGCTGCTAAAATGGTACAGCCAATGGCAACATAAACAGACAAGGTTCTAACCGCTACATCACTAGAAGGAAATAATGATTGATCAGCCATTAATACCCAAAACCAAGGTGCAACAACCCAAGCTAACTGACCAATAAGTTGAGAGGTTGCCATTATATTCGTCCGCTCATGAAAATCATCGCTCATTTCGTACCCCATTGCAACGTAAGGAATGCTAAATATGGTAAGACCCGAATAAAAAATCAAAGAAATAACCAAAAAGTACCAAAAATTGTAAGTAACACCATTTTCAACATACAATTGCCACATTAATGCAAACGAAATTCCTAAAATAATAGCACCTGCTAATACATATTGTCGACGTCTGCCCCATTTTGATTTTGTGTTATCACTTACATATCCCATAATAAGATCAAATAAAGCATCATAAAACTTTGGAATAAAATAGGTTAACCCAAGCAACAATCCGCTAAAGCCAAGTTTTTCTACCAATACAACTGTGAAAATCCCAATCATTGCGGGAAACATCTGGTTGGCTAACATTCCTAATCCAAAAGCGATCTTTTGACCCATTGGAACTTTTCCCGTTGAGTGAGAATTATTTTTTGACATAGTATTAGTGGTTAATTATTATAATTTTTTTGACTATCAAGGTTTAATTATTACGGTTTGTAATGCTTTTGTAGGGATAGAAATAGTTCCCTTTTTTTTATTTAAATTGATTTCCACGACAAATTCTTGTTCTGTAGGATTGAAAATTACTACTGCTATACTTCCGTCAGGATTTTTTACCGCAGTGGACATCAAATCATTATTTTTGATAGTACAACCTATTTTCACCGCTCCTGGGCGCATAAATTTGCTAAAATGTGCCATCGTATAATACAATGGTGTAAAATAAACCTCATCTTTTTCTGGATTTACAATAACTGGTGCTACACACCAATTTTTGAACCAATTGGGACCGCCTTGAGTATCCAGAACCATATTCCAATCGACCCAACCATCGACCCAATTGTTTAAACATCCTATAATATCTGTAGCATAGCGATTTACAGGAGCGTATTTTGGATGTAAATGTTTGTCTTTTTCTGATGCCCAATCCCAACCCCAATCGGTGGCTTCTTTTTTCCAATACCAAGCATCATCATTCCAATGCGGAATTTCAGAATCGACACAAGCCTCGGTTTGAATTAAATATTTATTAGGTGCTTTTTGGTGCGCATATTGCAATTCTTTAGGTAAATAATCATAAGTACTTTCATACCAATGTATGGCCGTTCCAGCAAAATATTTAGACGATTTTTCATCTTTGAACATTTCGTCAACCCATTCTGGCAAACCCGCTCTATTTTGATCATATCCTAATATTTTAACATCAGCCCAGCCGTCTTTTTCTAATTTTGGCCCTAGATGATGCTGCACAAAATCGGTCATTTCTTTAGGCGAAAACAGCGTACTTTCCCAGTTGTTTCCGTTGCCGTGTGGTTCATTAATAACCGTAACTCCCCAAATGTTGATTCCTACTTTTTTGTACGCCTCTAAATATTTTGAAAAATATAAAGCAAATGAATCATTATATTCTGGCAATAATTTTCCGCCCACATATTTTTTATTGTCTTTCATCCAAGGCGGTGAGGTCCAAGGTGACGCTATGATTTTAAAACCTTCTTTTGAAATGGCTTTGGCTTCTAGAATCATTGGAATTAAATCTGATTTATCATCTTCAATAGTGAAATTTTCTAATTGCGTGTCATTTTCGACTTTTGCATACGTATAATTACTAAGTGAAAAATCGCAGGATGCAATATGCGTTCTCGTTAATGAATACTTAGCGCCATTTTCACCAAAATAGGCTTCTAAGATTTTTTTGCGATTTGTGGCACTTAATCGATTGAGTAATGAAGCCGAAGCTTCTGTAAAAGAGCCTCCAAAACCAGTAATAGTTTGAAATTTTTCTTCTGGATTTAAAGTAATAACTATTGGAGTTTTACTTTCTGAAAACTGAGTGATTTTTTTTAATGAATTACCATCAGCAGAAGTTTCATAAACTTCAGCTTTTAATTCTTTGGTTACTTTACAACTATTCATTGAAAATGTGATACTAAAAATTAGTACTAAAATTTTGAAACGATTTAAAATGCATTGAATTTTTTTCATCACTAAATTAATTACTATGCAATAAAGGTGGTGTTTTTACGTCCATCCATAAGGCTTTTTCATTGCCATTATAGGTTTTAGAAATGGATTTTCCATCACGTGTCAAATTTTTAAAAACGCCATTATCTACCATTTGCCAAAGGGCATATTTCGCTTGTCCTTGCAAATTAATTAATCCAAAATGATTTTCAGAACCTTGAGGATTTCCACTGTCTTTCCATTGTTCGTCGAATGCTTCAAAATAAAAAAGCGATATTTTTTCTTTATTAGTCCATTCTCTCATCAGATTATAATACACAGCCGATTTGTATTCGTCGGTTGCTTTCGAACCGGAATTACCGTAAAGTTCGCTCGCTACTGAAGCCCAACCTGTTTCACCAATGGCTATTGGTTTATTTACGCCCAAGGATTTCATATAATGAGAAACATTTCTATATTGATTGATAGCGTAATCTCTTGCTCTGACCATAGCAACATCAATTTTTTCCTTTTCAGATAGTTGATTTTCGTTTTCTAATACGCCCCAAAATATAGGATGATAATGCGTGTCATGCATTGGATAAGTGTGCATAGAAATGTAATCAACAGCTTTTATCAGTTGTTTTAAGTCTTCTACATGATATTCATTGTCTCCACCGCCCCAAGAAGCAAAATTGTCTGAAGTGGTAACCCATAAAGTCGACGGCAATTTCTTTTCCTTTTTCAAATTTTGCAAATGGTTTACCCATTTTAAAATAATTGCTGGTTCAACGTAATAACTGGCTGCCCATTTTACCATTGCCTCATTTCCAACGGCTATAATCTTGATAATATCAGGATATTCATTGGATAATCTTACTGCTTCTGCAATTTCGATAGCGTTTCGATCA
This sequence comes from Flavobacterium psychrophilum, assembly GCA_945866505.1. Taxonomy (GTDB): domain Bacteria; phylum Bacteroidota; class Bacteroidia; order Flavobacteriales; family Flavobacteriaceae; genus Flavobacterium; species Flavobacterium psychrophilum_H. The sequence goes on along the minus strand of CAMBHH010000009.1, from coordinate 27,422 downwards.
CTTTCCACATTGTGAATTGGCGCAAGTGCCGTCCAAGCATTTTTACAATCAATCCAAGCACCCAACATTACATACATTTCAAAATTGGCATCTTCTTTTTTCAATTCTTTAATGGCGATTAACAAATTTGAAACCTCTTTATTATGCACATTATAGGTTCTCAGCACTTTTATATTCATTGCTGAAAGTAGTTGCAAATCTTCCTTTAGTTGAGCAATAGTAGGTTCAATATCCCTTGTTTTTTCTCTAAATCCACCATAACAAATGGCTTGATAATTGGGATTTCCTATTATATCTTTGGCTGTTATTGCTGTTGATTGTTTTGAATTCATAAGTTGTCTACTACACGAAAATAAAAGTGTAATTATTGAAATAAGTATTACAAATTTTGATACTTTGATCATTTAATTAAATGTTAAAGCTTACTTTTAGTTGGCTAATTTCTCCTGTACGTTGAAATATTTTTTGACTCATCTCTAATTTCAATGTCAATGATGAAATAGTTTCTAATTGCTTGTTTTTGAAAAGCACTTCTATTTGATTGTGCTCTGCAATTGTATAGATTATTGGCACTTGACATACCGTAAATGCCAAACTTCCTTTTTCTAGATGTATTGCATATTCGTTGCTTTCTAAATCATTGAAACTTACCGTTTCGTCTTGTTTCAAAAATTGATCTTTATTTAATAAAGCTGGTTCAAACGTAAGTTTACCTTGATTAACATTGATACCTAATTCACCTTTTCTCGTGAGAATATCTTCTTTTACTTGACCTGTCATTCCCGGCTGTTGTGCACCGCGATGTGACGGTGTGTGTGAGTAAGGATCAGTTGGGAATGCACCATAAACCTCTGGTGATTTATGAACACCAATACCTTCGCCTATTTCGTGATAATGCAAAGTCAAAGCAGCTATTACGGATGCATCTTCGTTGTCGTGATACGCTTTTTCAATAACTTCCAGTACTGCCAAGTGTAGTTTTGATACCATATGCCAATAAATAGATCCTAATCCTTCGTACCCATAGAAAGTTCCCGAACGACCTGTAAAAGCTTTATGATTGAATACCTCTTCAAAAACTTGTAGCATTTCTTCGGATTCTTTTTCGACCAAAATTTGATATTCTTCTTGCTTTTGGAGTTGTGCTAACGCAGCTTTTAAATCATTGGCATTATGAAAATTACCATTGAAATGATAATTTCCTTTGCAATCAATATTGACAATCGAATAATTTGAATTAGCAAATAACTTTGTCAACAACGATGAATTTTCAATACTTGCTTTTGGAATATTATTTTTTTCTAAGAATTTTGGCAAGTCTTTATTTGGATACAAAATATAACTGTTTTGATCCACACGATACAAACTACTGTTTTTCAAAGCATCTAATATTTGTAGCGATTCAGACGCTTTTAAATATCCTGAACTAAGTGCTGCAACTTGACCTTCAAGCATTTCACTTAGATTAGAAATAACAACACCATCTTTTGTAATAGACATCAAATTATAAGCATGATACAATTTATCAGGTCTTTGATTGGCTCTGATAGAATGTTCTATAAATGCTAATGACACTTTTATGAATGTTTTAAGGCCAGACATAGAATGTGTTCTTTTCTTTCCCCAAAATCCACTGTTATACACCTGCAAACGGTAATCAGAAGCGGCTTTTCCTAATCGATCTAGTATTATTCTTCTTGAATGATCATCAATTTTGCTAGTAAGCAACTCTTGATTTTCCACTAAGCATTCTCTAACTTCGTGATAGAACTCTACCATTTCATTAGAAATTTTGATGGTTTCTAAATCAGAAGACTCTACTATATTTTGAAAGGTTTTCAAAAACCGACGCAAATAAAATAGTGTGACCATTGAAACACCATTTCCTACTAAGGCATTATTAGCATCATTCCATTCGGGACGTTGGGTATTCATCCAAATTCCGCCTTCTGGAATAAAGTTTGACATTTTAGCTAAAACCGTAGCTAGAATTTTTTCGATAAAATTGACACGATAAATCTCATCACTATTACTTCGAATTAAAGCTCCGTCAGCGCCAATTTTATTGCGTTCTGCTTCGATTTTTTTCTCCGAACTGTGACTGTATTCAATGGTGTCTTTTGGGTTTTTCAGAATATCTTCATAAGCTTTAATTGTATAAGGAACTGCAGCATACACAAAACATTCCTTTTCAAAATAAGAGTTCAATTTCCCAGGGTGGTACTTTTCTATAAACTCTAAAAATTTCAACAAATAAATAATTTGATGATCTCCCCAATAACCAATATAGGACCACGGATTATCGGGTTCTATGGCTTCCCAATCAAATCCACTTTTGGTAACACGATAGGGATTATATCCATCGAATGTCGATGCGTTAAGGAATTTATGAATCATACCTTCGATAAAATCAGGATAGGCATACGCCAAAGCTTCCCAGTTTTGAAAAATATCTCTCCAGTTTCCTTCGTAATCTAGAATTTTGGAACCATCAACTTCACTTCTTGTATTAATTGAAAATTTATTCCAAGGGCGACTAGGATCACCGTGTCTTCGGCTAAATTTTAAAGGTAAATATTCTGTGCAAAGCCTAACTAAATCTTGATCTTCGTTGTTTTCGATTGCATCAAGCAACTCAACATACGAAAATTCCTCTCTTAAATTTAAGAGAAAGTCTTTATTGTTTTCAAAAACTTCACTATTTGCTTTTGCTAAATATTGAGTAAAATCTTTCTTTCCGATTTGATAATTATCATCAAAAATACCACCACGCATAATGTTGAAAAGCGTATTGGCAAAATGACGAGTATCAATAAATTTATCGGCTGTAAATTGCAATCCATCGGCAGAAGCCGTAAGCGCAATAAGATTCTGTTTTCCTAATTCTATATCATTATCAAGCTGTCTTTCTAGCGTTTTATCGTGAATAATAGACTCACTTAGTTGAATTACTTGTGATTGATTTTGATTTACATTGGCAATAATGCTCCATTTTTTAGAAGAATTTTGAGGTAAAAACAATTCGTTAGAGATAAAATAAGCTCCCTTTTCTCCTTTAATATCGGTTTCATCAGTAATTTTATCAAGCTTTCTGAAAGCCGGAAGTTGTCTTGAGGACAATAAATAAGTCGGGTTGTTCATGCCTAAAGACCAAACAATATTAGCATTTAACGCTTCACTTGGTTCCGCTTTATCGACAATAATAGCACTCAATGCAAAAATACCAAGGCCACTTTCTGTTAGTAATTCGTTTCTTTTGTAGGCATCGACAAGGTTGCTTGTACTTGATTGCAAATCACTGCTTACACCCTGAGGCATAATGTTTTGAATACCATCTAAGACCGTAATTTTATAATCTGTAGTTGACTCATTTATGATTTCAGATTTTTTAACAAAACCAAAAATAGTACTTGAGTTCCACTGATATCTAAAAGTAAGTTGCAAATCATTATGAATTTCTTCGAAAATAACTTTGTTTCCGTAAAAGTTTTTATAAATATTTCTAGTGAGATTGTATTTTTGATTGAAACGTTCAGAAAATGGCTCCCAAAGCATTACTTTGTCATCAAAACGAATCTGAAAAATAGATTTACTACCTGTAACATCTGCAAATTCAGTTATTTTATCATCTGTATAATATGGAAAAAGGGCAAATTCAGCGTTTTTTCTACCCGCGGTTAGACCACCATTACTTGAAATAAACATCCAATGATTAGAATCACTGACGATACTCATAAAAAAGGGACGCATCTTATCACAGTTGGATATTTTATAGAATTGTTCGTCTGCGATTGTTACTATTTCAATTGCGACAGTATTATTTTTACTATCCATTTCGTGTTCATTAAATGAGGTTGAACTTTCTCTCATCGATATTATTTTTTAAAATTGGGATTCTTATGGTCTTGATTATTTAAACATAAAACAAACGTTTACAATAGACTTACTAAATATATTGTAAATATTGTTTTTCAGAATTTAAACAGCTTTATTGATGAATTTTGAATCTACATTGCCGATAAATATCTGAATTTGACTATTACCTATAATATTCTATTTATTGAATATCTGTTATTTATTCATAAACTCTCACATAGTCAACCAACATGGTTTGTGGAAAAACAGTTTCGCTATTTGGAGACCCCGGCAAATTACCTCCAACCGCAACATTTAGTATAAGATAAAAAGGTTGATTAAATACCCATTCTCCCTTTACATTTTTTGGAGTAATTTGGTTATACAAAGCATCATCAACATAGTAATTGATGTAATTTTCTCCCCATTCAATTCCGAAAACATGGAAATCGTTATCAAATCTATCATTAGGTAAAGTGTAAGTCTTCGAAATCGCTTCTCCACCGGAATAACCTGGTCCGTGCACGGTTCCGAATACTTGGGTTGGTTTACTACCAATGTATTCCATTATATCTATTTCACCACATTGAGGCCATAACACCGTGTCAGAATTTGCTCCTAACATCCAAAATGCCGGCCATACTCCTTTTCCCCAAGGTAATTTTATTCTAGCTTCAATTCGACCATATTTTTGTTCAAACTTCCCTTTGGTTAAAATTTTTGCAGAGGTATAAGAAGACCCTAAATACGATTCTTTACGAGCCGTTATATTTAGGTTTCCATTTTCAATTTTGATATTTTCTGCTCTATCGGTGTAATATTGCAATTCATTGTTTCCCCAACCATTTGCTCCTGTTCCTATATTATAACTCCACATACTTGGATTAGGGGCACCGTTTGTATCAAATTCTTCGCTCATAACCAATTTTGTTTTGGTTATAACGGTTTGCTTCTCATCTATCGAACAACCCACCAAAACCAAACAGGCTGTAGCAACAAGAAAACTATTTTTGATTATTTGAATTTTTTTACTCATTTTTTAATTTTTAAAAAGTTATAAAGAAAACCTATTGTTTATAATAGTAAATATTGTCAACGTAGAGTACTGAACCGTCACCGCCCTCTAAAATAAGTTGAGCCAAGTGGGCTCTACTTTTTAAACCAGGCATACTAGAAAAAGGAATATCTATAGGTATCCATTTATTTGAAACCAAAGTTGGAGCGGTAAAAGTTGTAGAATGTCTTGTATCATCGCCACCATTAAATGCACCATCTGCTCCGAAATCTACGACTAAAACTCTAAGTTGTCTTCCAGGTGCGATAGCCCCCGGAAAAAATACATCTAAATGCACATGAGTCATTGCTGTTGCGTTTATTGTTGGACTACTATATTCTATACCAACAAAATTGAAAATAGTATAATTTAAAACATCATCTGCTCCGACAGTAAAATCATTTGAAACGGTAGTTTGCCACGGTTGCCAATATCCATTATAATAATTTACAGGCACATTTGTATAAGCATTAGAAAAAAGAGAAATTACATTTGCTGCATTTCTATTTGGTACTGGAGAATTAACATAAGTCCCCACGCAATTAATAGTCAAACTTCCTTGTGCCACAGCGTCTCCAAATTTTGCAGTAATGACAGCAGTCCCAGCACTTATAGAGGTTACTATACCTGTTGTATCCACACTGGCTACACTTGGATTTGATGATACAAATGTTAAATACGCAGCGCTTAATGATACCGCTTGATTGATACCTGATGGCAAATTAAATACAGCGGCAAAATTATCGATTGTTGATTTAACCCCCACAAAAGTTGTTTGTGATGCATTTTTAGCATTCATTATAGAAGCTTGTCCGTGTGCAATTGTCCCAAGTTTTTCAAACTTAAGTTCGTCAACCCAAAAGGTGTACCCTTTACCATTTGTATCGTTAGTATTGGCAGCATATCTAAACATGCCTTTTTCTAAAACTAATTTCGAGGCATCTGGAATTGGAATAATATATTTTTTCCACGTTGTACCTATACTCACATCCCGCATAGTTGTAATATATTTATTTGGATAAAAATCTTCACCAAAACCAAACTCAGCGACCGTAACGCCTTGAGAAGACTTTGCCCAAAACGTAAGTGCATCGTAACTTGTTAAATCTCGACCTGCACCATCTATTCTAAAAATACCGCCCGCATAATTTCCCTCTGGATCATTTGAATTCGGTACATCAAAACGCATAGAAGAGGTTCCTTTATAACTTACTTTTGAGTCAACTGTCCAGGCATTAAGCTTTGATCCAACAGGATTATCTGGACCAGCTCCGTAAGGAAAATAAAAATTTGTTCCCAAACCAATAGGATTATCTGTAAAAATTTCTGCAGTGCTTGATGCTTTAGCCGTTTGTAAATCAGCATCGTCATTTTGACATCCAACGGCAAGTAGCAAACTCATCAAGACGAAAGCCGTTTTATTTGATTTTAAAATTGAATATGTTTTCATATTTTTAAATTTTACTAAGTTAATTACCAATATTAATGTGAAGGTAAGTTCTAATTTCCCATTCTTGACCATTTGAAAACCCAACTGGACTTAAAACTGGTACTGGAGGAAAAGTATTTGCAGGAACGTAAGTTGGTGAATATCGATTAGAGTATTGATCTAATGAACGCCAAGAACCTCGAATTCCTAGGCTTGTGTTCGGAAGTATAAACCAATCAGGTTTACCAATGTTCAGTGAGATATCCGCCATTAATTGCAAAGGGTATGTTAAGTTGAAATCTCGATGATAATCAAATGGTCCCCAATCATTTACTTTAACAAAAGAAGTTAATTTCACTCTTTTGTAAATCATTTTTACATCTAAACCGTAACGATCTATAGTTCTTGCATCACTACCATTGGATTGCGCTGGCCCTCCATAAAGTGTACTGATAAAACCAAAATCAGGGCTTAATTTTGATACAATTCTTGCATTAGTCTCCCATAAATCCTTTGCAGGTGGCGCTCCTTGAAAAGCAAATGTGGTTCTATTCGCTAGAAAACCAATTGCTGCATCCTGAGTTGTAGGCAAATGACGGAAAACAAATCCTGCACTTACGGCAAATTTTGAATCTTCGGATCGATCATTTTCCCATTCATATAGCCAGGTGCCCGGCGTTGGATCGAATGTAAATAGTATTTCGCTGGCCACTTGCTCTCTATTGGCTCTCACCACAAAAGGATCATCTAAAATATTTCGAGGCCTTCCGGGAATTGGAACATCTGTAGTAATTGGACCTTCTAAAGGTTTTTGCCATAAAAAGTTAGGGGCTATTTGGAATTTTCCTATGGTGTACGCTAATCCAGTTAAAAAGTTATATTGATTTCCACTTCCAGTATCTTTAAGTCTCCAACCTGTAAATGTTTGCGTAAGATCGGCTCCCCCACCTGCTACTAACCCTTGGGCGGCTGCTTGAGCATACCATTTGACTGTTCCTCCGGTGTAAGTTAATTTCATTTTCCCACCAAAGTTGTCTTTAGATTCAATTTGATTGATGTATACTTGTTTATTAGCTCCTTCGCCTCTCATCACCTGATAATCTCTACCCTCAAGTGGTTGACCTGCCCAAATACCACCTAAATCAACAGCAAAATTTCCAAATTTTCTATTCAAATGTAGGGTAAAACGTCTCGTTTTAGGTTGCGGAATAGCATAAGATGTTTGAGTATTAGTTCTTTGTGTTAAATCTTCGTGAAAAATACCTGTGAAATCAAATTTTCCAATGGATTTAGAATATTTCAGCAAAATAGCTGGATTCGCTCCCCACCATAATTCTGGTCCCATAGCGAGTTTAAAACCTTTGAAAAATTTCTTTCCTTCCATTTCTAAACCATAAGGAGCTCTACCGCTATATATATCTAGGTTAGGTCCATAATTTGCCTCTGGATACAGTCCAAAGAAATCACCCTCGTAACCCCAATGGTAATGACCTGTGCGGTAAAATCCATCTAATTTAAATAATTTATCATCCCATTTATAACTCGCTCTGTAAACTTGAACTCGATTATTATCATCTATTGATACTGGTCCATTAGGTCCATCTACGATTACTGGGCGTCCTCTATTTTCGTAAAATATTTCATCTATCGGATTTAGCGCTACATTACCCAAAACATTTAACTCCACATTAGCAGTCATATTAGATGAAGGATTTCCTTCAATTCCCACGAAAAAAGATTGCATATTATCAAACCCCAATTGATCCGGATAAGTTGTATTATTTGGTGCTGGATCGTCTGGAGTAGTGATTAAAGAACCACCTGTACTAAAAGTACTGATTTCTGCAGACAATCTTGACAATCTAATTTTTGAATTTTTTGAGCTCTCTAGCGCAGCCTTATCTCCTCTTGCCCTAAGGCCTGCATCTGCTATCTGAATCTTATCAAAATGATTTTGTACGTCTGATAATGATTTACCACCGTTGTAAGGATTGAACTGATGAACCTCCTTCAAAACATAATATGCAGAACGAGGGAATAATTGGTAATTTCCATTTACACCAGTTGGGCCTTTTGCACAAATACCAAACCATTCTTCATTCATATTGTTTTCTCCCTTCGTATAATCAAAAGCATAACCTCCATTAGACCAAGAAGCATTTGTATCATGAATATCTAAATATTTTGTTTGCCCGAATTTCCACCAGCCATCGCTAAATTGAAAAGTAAATCCCCCTAAACTATTGCCGCTTTTGCCAACTCTAGCTGCATTTTCATAAATTTCTTTCCAATTTCCTCTAAGAATGGTAGCTTGTGCATTTTGATCTTCTTCGTTTGTAATAGCATTAAATACATCGGAACCAAATTCTGTCAATAAAACTGGTTTTCCGTATTCCTTTTTTACACGGTCGTATAAATCCCCAAACGAAACTCCACGATATACATTGATACCCAAAATATCAACAGCAGGACATTCTTTTGCAATGATGTCAAGAAAAAGTAAATCTCCATTACAAATGGCAATAGGATGAGCATTGTCTATGGTTTTCATAGCTACAGTTGCCTCATTAAATAGCTGATACATCGCCTTGGCACGAGGAGTAGATTTTCTGTCTTCAATTGGGATATCTTCAGTTTCTGCTCCATCCCAAAACAGACCATAATTGTTTTCGTTACCCAACAAAAACAAAAGTAACCCTTTGGTATCTTTATAATCAGTAACCATTTGTTTTGCTTCTTGCAAAAGTAAATTTCGAGTTGCTGGGTTTGAATATTCGGTGTTAACAACCCAATTACCATTCAACGTCAATCCATATCGACCGAAAGAATGATTCAACATCGTATAAATTCCATACCTTGTATAAATGTATTCGATCCATTTTTTAGGGATACCAGTGTAAACACGAATGGTATTAACTCCCATATTTTTTAGTAGACTCATTTCGTCATCTAAGGCTCTGAAAATTACATCATCTTTTTGCTTCCACAAACTATAATTAAAATTAGTGCCAATTGGACAATAATCCCAATTCATACCATTTACCATTAGATCTTGGCCATTTACCTTTAGCTTCAAGCCATCATTGCTTTTGTCGACTATAACTCTATCTGATTGTGCAGACAGAGAAAAAGAAAAACAAAAAAGCGTAAGTAAAAAAATAACTTTTTTCATATTATTTAAAGAATTAAAGAGTTTAAAGAAATTATAAATTAAATTTTGTAAAAATTACAATGAAAATATATCTTGGTAAATTTATCTCAATAAACTAAAGTATCTTCAAAAAGAACCACAACAAAAAACATACAATGTAAAAAAAAAGATATTTAATCTCTAATATTTAAAAGAAACAATGTATTTGTTGACAAATTAAAGGTGAGAAAAAATTTATAGTAAAAACCTAAAATCGAAATAAAACGTTAATGTTGTAGTAATGTATAGTTAATTACAAAAGTAAAATATCAAACTATACAGATAGAATGTACTCAACAAGTCCTTGCTCGTGATGTAAATCCATTTTCTTACGCAAACGATATCTTTTAATTTCGACACTTCGAAGCGAAATATTCAGTAGCGGAGCGATTTCTTTTGAGGAAAGGTTTAACCTGAGGTAAGCACATAGTCTTAAATCATTAGGTGTTAATGAAGGATGCGCTAGTTTAATTTTCTTCAAAAAGTCCTTATCAGCATTATCAAAAGCTTCTTTAAATACCTTCCAAGAATCCTCTTCAGTAATATTTTTATTGATTGTTCGAATAACTGATTTTACACTTAAACTATCAGTACTCTCCGATGTCTTTTTTAAGTCTTCCTTGATATAAGCTAATAACTCATTCTTACTATTTAAACTCATCGACGTGGCAGCTAGTTCCTTGTTTTTCTTATCGACATCAAGTGTGAGCTTTTCATTTTCTAATTTCATCAACTGTTGCTCAATTTCAAGTTCTTTTATTTCGAGTAATCTATTGTTTTCCTCAATTAATTTCTCTCGTTGCAAGTGATAAAAATTCCGATAAGCTTTATGAATATAATAAGATAAGAATAGTATGAATAGTAAAAAAATAAAAAACGCAACATTAGTCCTGTAAAAAGGTTTTAGAATAGTAAAGGAATAAACTGCTGTGTTTTCAATCGAAGAATTAGCAAATTTGGCTCTCACTTTAAAAACATAATCACCAGAGGAAAGATTTTTAAAACTTACTGTTGACTTTGTGCTCCATCTACTCCATTCATCTTGAAACCCCTCTAATACATATTGATACTCTGTCCTTATGTATTTGTTGTATTCAGGTACTGTATAATTGAAAGAGACATTATTTTCATCAAATTTAAATTCACCTTCTTGATTGATAGGTCGGTTAACTGATAATTCACTTAGTCTATTAGTAGTGATTTCAGAAATAGCTAAAGAATATTTTTTTGATGCTAAATCGCTAATATTCAATATATAATATCCATCAGTTGTACCTATCAAATAATCATAATTTGATATTTGTGTAACATTCTCATAGCCAGGCATCGCATTAGTAAGTGAAGCTGGAATAGGAATAGCATTTTGTTTGAGTTGATTACTCAATTTACTCATAGAAAAATAATGAATACGGTTTTTAGAAAATAACCAAATTTTATTGGAATTATCGACAATCATTTTACCAGAAGTATATTCATCTTTTTCAAAAATAGAACTCAATAATTTGTCTTTTTCGAATTGTTTCGTTTTTGAATTTAATTTAAAAACACCCTCTTTATAAGCGTAATAAATTGTATTATTGAACTTGACTAAACCTGAATTCTTGCCACTTTTTGGCGAAGAATAGTTTGTAATAGTACTCTTTTTTAGTAATTTAGCATCTAATTGCAACCGGAAAAGGCCTTGCTTCTCGTGACTAACATAAATTGCTAAAGAATTATCTATTTCGAAATATCGAGAAGAATAATCAAAACCTTTTATTTTATTTCTAAAAACCCATTGATTATTTACTTTCGTTAAAATTGAAATACCAAAATAATTCCCTTGCAACAAAAGTGATTTCTGATTAGGAACTGTTTGAAATTTCCATGTTCCTGAAATCGAAAAAATATTTTTTGCAGTTATGTCATCAATAACAAAAGTGCCAGAATCATGACCACAAAACAGTGTATTATCATACTCAAATAAAGACCAAACTTGACCTTTTGTTCCAGTTATTAACTTAAATTCTTCGTTACTTTTATTGTTTTTATAAAACAAGCCTTGGTTTGTTCCTATATAAAGTTTTCCGTGATAAAGTTTAGCTGCATACACTGTGCCCAAATTACCCGTATCATCGGTACTACTCTGTATTGGAGATTTAAGATTTAAACAATTGATTCCGTTGTCAGAACCTACCCAAAGATTTTTATCAAAGTCTTCAAATAAAGACAAAGCGGTATTGTTTGTCAGACCCAGAATTTGTGTAATGTGGTATTTTAGAGCGCCTTCTTTTGTCAAAATATAAATCCCTTTTGACACCGTTCCTATAACAAAACTTCCATCAGACAGTCTTAAACTGCTATAAACACTAGTTGAGGCTAATTCATCGTCAACAGCCGTCGAATACTTCGATAAAATTGAATCAGCCAACATATAAAATCCATTGAATTCTGTGAGAATCAATAACCCTTCATCTTTAGAAAACACGTTGACAATTCGGTTTTTTTGAATAATAGGATCATTCGAAAGTAATAGACTCTTTCCGCTCTCAATTTCGTAAAGTCCATCTTTTAAAGATTGAAAATAAATTGAACTATTTGTTTTATATGATTTGGTTATTCCATTTTTTGCAGCAACGATAGTAAAGCTTCCTTTTTGGGAATCGTAAATAAAAATTCTGTTCAATGACTGAAAAACAACCCATTGGTCGTAGCTAATTATATTCCAAAAGATTTCATCATTAAAAATCTTATTTTTTAAAGCACCACTTAGAGAAATATATTTTAAAGTGCCATCATCCTGTCTTTTCCAAAAACCAAATTCCATATAACATCCGGTATAAATTCTATTACCGATGACTTTTACAGAACGAATTATGGTTTCATTTGGAGAAGGGTATAACTTCCAAGTAGAACCATTGAATTCTAACAGTCCTTCATTATTTGCAAAGTATAAATGTTGATTTCTATCTTGAGAAATCATCCAATTTTGATTTCCTCCCTCATAGATCAATGCAGGATATTTTATTATAGGCGGTAGTTCTTGTGAAAAACTGAATGAAAAATTTAGCAAAAAAATACAAGAAATAAATCGAAAAAGTAATTTTTTAAGCATTTTAAATTGAGTTTAAAATAATAATGGAAATAAAATTAAATAATTAAAACAAATATAAAATAATAAAGGCACGAATATATAAAAACGTGCCTTTAATAAACAAAACTAATAAACCTGAAATTATTCTTTAACTATTTTTGAAGTAGTCGATTTACCATCGATTTCAGTAGTTACTAGATAAACTCCTTTTTGAAGTTGACTAGTTTGCAAAGTTGCAGTGTTACTTCTAGGACTAGATTTCAAAACTTCTTGACCTAAAATATTGCGAACGGAAACTCTCTGAATTTCACTATTAGCAGAAATTGTGAAAGAATTCTTTACAGGATTTGGATAGATTTTTACACTTGAAGTTTCAAATTTTTGTGCTCCTAATGTGTTTTTATGTAAATAAATATTATCAACATATACAACTCCTAAATTAGATGTGATAAGAAATTCCTTTATAGACTCCCTATCAAAAGTGCCTTGCGGTGTAAAAGTTGAAAGCGGAACATCAAGAGATACCCATTTACCAGCCTCAGTTGGTAAATTAGTCAACAAAAGAGCATTTGTTTCTCCAGTTTTAGCTGCATGGTTCGACAATTTAGGGTTTAAAACTTTTCCAACTAAATCAGCTCCCTCATTAATGTAATAATCCATGTGGAAATGAGTCATAGCAGTAGCATTTGTGTAATCAGCAAGAACGACACCTAAGAAATTTGTAAAGTTAATCTTTTTCGTTGGATTGCCTGCCACCATTACATCAGTAATACTAGCATCATCCCAATCAGCTGACCATTGTGCCACTGCAACGTTTGTATAAGCATCACTAAACAATGAGATAACATCTGCAGCAGGTCGGTTTGGAGGTGTCTGCGCAGCAACTGATGGAACTGCATCTACGGGCGGAGTACCAAGAACTCCCTTAAGATTGTCTACATAAAACGTTCTCGCGGGTGTTGGTACATTTGGAAAAAATCCTGTCTCTCCTGCTTTCCAGTATGCGTGTATAACAAAATTTGCATATACACCATTAGCCGTCGCTGCTTTACCGTCTAATGCAGTATTAAATGTAAAAGAAAGTGTTTGCCACAAACCGTTTCCATTATGTGTAACTTCTGCTGCAGCTTCTGGGGCTCCTGAAGCTCCACCATTAACCTTCACCAAAAAAGTAACAGGTGAGTTTGCAAGCACATCTATGGTCATTGATTTAGTTGTTGTCAACTGCACCGCAGATGTTAAAGTTAAATTGATACCTTGCCATACTTCTGGACCAGCGCTTCCAACTATCTTAAGAACTTGACTTGTGTTAGATCCTGTTCCAGCTTCTACCATTGGAGCAGGCATGTTACCAAAAGGACCACCTAGTATACCGCCACTTTCTCCGGTTTCAAAACCTAATACAAGACTTTGAGAAAAACCTAATGATGTTATCATTAGTGCAATTAAAATCGTAATTTTTTTCATAATATTTTTATTTAAGATTAGAATGTAAATATAATAAAACATTTTAACAGGTTCCATTTTGTACACTTATATAAAAACTATACAGAACTAATGTAAACGAAATCGTTTGAAATCATTGATTATATAAGGATTCACGCTTCAAAATTTGGTCTCTATAACTACTTACTAAAAATGATTTGATGTAGTAATGTTAAGTTAAATTTCAGCTTTTGTTAAGATAAAAGTGAGATTATTTTATATCTTGATGTAGAATAGACGTAAGGTATGTCTATACAACAGTAAACGTAGACAGATTTCAAATTAGAATTCATAAATAAGAACCTCTAATTTAGGCAATAGGTAAATATTCGTTTACTATATCATTTCAAACTTAACGTTTTTATGAGAACAATTTAACATAAAATTACTATTTCATTGAAAAATATATCGTAATATTGCAATATAAAAATACAATCATGGGAGCATCTAAAAAAGAGCAGTTTACGGACCAGCAGAATGAATTGGCAGTTTTAGCCAAAGCATTGGGACATCCAGCACGAATCGCAATAATTGAATATTTACTAAAAGTAGATAGCTGCATTTGCGGTGAAATTGTTAATGAACTGCCTTTGGCACAGCCAACAATTTCTCAGCATCTGAAGGAACTTAAAAATGCAGGTTTAATCAAAGGAAACTTTGAAGGTGCTTCTATTTGTTACTGCATCGACGAAGTTGGATTCGAAAAAATAAAAGGTTTTTTCCAAGATGTTGAAAAGCATTTGAATAAAAACAAAAATCAATGTTGTTAATTTAAATTCAAAAAAATGAAATGAGCCAATCAAAAATATTGTCTAAACTCAAATGACGAAATAGGCGACCTAAGCTTGCGAACTGGCGAAACAATTATACTTGACCAATAAAAAACAATAAATAGATACAAATGAAACTATCACAAGCAAAAAACATCTTGAAGTCGGTAGAAGCAGTAAACTTCGTTTTAGCTAACGGAGCTTCCGTGCCAGAACATTTTCACGTAACCGAAGTCGGAATAATCACCAAAAAATTCATCGATTGCGGTGGAATCGTTCGCAATGAAACTGTGGTTAACTTCCAATTGTGGGACGCCAACGATTTTGAACACCGTTTGAAACCCCAAAAATTATTGAACATCATCGAATTGTCTGAAAAAGTTTTGGGTATCGAAGATTTCGAAATTGAAGTGGAATACCAGGCACAAACCATCGGTAAATACGATTTGGATTTCAACGGAAATGATTTTGTTTTACTGAACAAACAAACAGCCTGTTTAGCGCTAGACCAATGTGGCATTCCATCCGAAAAACAAAAAGTAAAATTATCTGATATTAAAATAGAACAAAGCTGTTGCGCGCCAGGCGGAAGCTGTTGCTAATTTTTAAATACTAAAACCAATATTAAATGATATCATCAACCAAAACCATCCTGTTTCCAGAGATTGAAAATGTAATTAATACTCTCGACTTCGAAAGTATTTCAGAAGAAAGAAAAATCGTTTTACAACCTCTCGTCGATTTTATTCAAGTAAAGGCCAATAACGGTCAAGAAATAAGACTAAACTTGATTTGTACGCACAATTCCAGAAGAAGTCATTTATCGCAAGTTTGGGCACAAACTGCGGCAGCTCATTACAATATTAAAAACGTTTTTTGTTATTCGGGTGGAACAGAGGCAACAGCAATGTTTCCTATGGCGACTGAAACATTGTCTAAACAAGGCTTTCAAATCAAGACCATTGCCGAAGGGATTAATCCTGTTTATGCCATAAAATATGCCAAAAACGAACATCCAATTATTGGTTTCTCCAAAACTTTTCACGACGATTTCAATCCACAAAGTGAATTTGCTGCTATTATGACATGTTCGTCTGCCGATCAAGGTTGTCCCTTTATTGCTGGTGCCGAAAAACGAATTCCAATCACTTTCGAAGACCCAAAAGCCTTTGACAATACTCCACAACAAGCCGAAAAATATGAGGAAAGAAGCGTGCAAATTGCTACTGAAATGTTTTATGTTTTCTCCCGAATTTAAAAATCATAAAAATGAAAAACTATAAAAAAATATTTTTAAGTTCAATCTTAGTTTTAAGTTGTATTATCGGTTTATCATTTGTAAATGCACCAAAACCAGATTTGAATCCAAAACTTTTAACATATTGTAAATCACTTCCATCGGAATTTAATCAGATAGATGAAGAAACAAAAGCCAATTTAATTGAATTAGCCAATTACATTTCAGAACAACAAAGAGAAAAGAAAGCTATCAATTTACTTTTTGTATGCACGAGTAATTCTAGAAGAAGTCATTTGGCGCAAGTCTGGTCACAAATTGCTTCGTTATATTATGATGTTAAAATGGTAAGCACATTCTCTGGAGGAACAGAACAAACAAAAGTCAATAAAAATGCAATACTGGCTCTTGAAAAAACAGGAATAAAACTTCAATCCAGTCAACAGAGCGAAAACCCAATCTGGACAGCTATAATCGGTGATGAAATAAATCCAATGGTATTGTTTTCAAAAAAATATACCGATTCAACAAATCCAGCTCAAAATTTTGGGGCAATTATGGTTTGCTCGGAAGCTGACAAATCTTGCCCGAATGTTAATGGAGCCGATTTCCGATTAGGTTTGCCATACCAAGACCCAAAAGCATTTGATAATACACCACAACAAAATGAAAAATATGATGAAAGATGCCGACAAATAGCTCGTGACATGTTTTATGTATTCTCACAAATCAAACAATAGTTATGTCAGCAAATAATTGTGCACCAGCTATAGTAAGAAAGAAATTAAGCTTTCTTGATAGTTACCTTACACTTTGGATTTTTTTGGCAATGTTAATAGGAGTTTCGATCGGATTTTTCATTCCTTCGAGTGGCAATTTTATCAATTCTTTTTCGAGTGGAACAACCAATATTCCGTTGGCAATTGGATTAATCTTGATGATGTATCCTCCCTTGGCAAAAGTAAAATACGAAAAAATGGGAGAGGTTTTCAAAAACACTAAAGTTCTTGGAGCTTCTTTATTTTTGAACTGGATTGTTGGCCCAATTCTGATGTTTTTCTTAGCATTGCTATTATTAAATGGCTATCCTGAATATATGATTGGAGTAATCCTAATTGGCTTGGCACGTTGCATTGCAATGGTAGTAGTTTGGAATGATTTAGCCGATGGAAACCGCGAATATGCAGCTGGATTAATTGCCTTAAACAGTATTTTTCAAGTCTTACTTTACAGCGTTTATGCTTACCTTTTCATCACTATACTTCCGCCCTATTTTGGCTACACCGGATTTGAAGTAAACATCAGTATTGGACAAATTGCCGAAAGCGTGGGGATTTACTTGGGAATTCCTTTCGCACTCGGAATCATCAGTCGTTATGCCTTAATTGCGCTCAAAGGCTCGGAATGGTTTGAAACTAAATATGTACCTTTTATTTCTCCAATAACACTAATTTCATTACTGTTCACCATTGTTTTGATGTTCAGTTTGAAAGGGGAATTAATCGTCCAAATTCCGTTTGATGTTTTGCGAATTGCACTTCCTTTGGTAATCTATTTTGTGATAATGTTCTTCATCAGTTTCTTCATTGGAAAGTATTTTGGTGTTGATTATTCAAAAAGTACGGCCATAGCTTTTACAGCAACAGGAAATAATTTCGAATTGGCAATTGCCGTTGCCATTGGTGTTTTTGGGATTAATAGTGGACAAGCTTTTGCAGGCGTTATTGGCCCATTGGTTGAAGTTCCAGCTTTAATTGCATTGGTCAACATTGCTTTTTGGTTTAGAAAAAAATACTATTCTAAAACAGCATAAAATCAACAAAAAGACAATACAAAAAAAGGCTATTTTAAAATATTAGATTTCAAAAGAGCCTTTTCTATTTAACAAAAAAACAAGAACTATTCTTTTTCCTCTACTTCTTCTTTGTTCAAATGCCAAATGATTTCAGCGATAAGCCCTGTCCATCCAGTTTGATGATTGGCGCCTAAACCTTTGCCAGTATCACCATCGAAATACTCAAAAAACAAATTATTTTTATTGAAAAGTTCATCCTTTTGGAATTTTTCATATTCGCCATACATTGGGATTTTTTTCTTGGCATCTGGAATAAATAAATCTAATAATCGCCTTGCAACGCCTTTTGATGCTTCTATAAGTGTCATTTTATTTCCAGAATTAGTTGGGAATTCAACTTTAAATTCTTTGCCATAGTAGTGGTGAAATTTTTCTAATGAGTCTAAAATCAAATAATTCATTGGAAACCAGATTGGACCTCTCCAATTGGAATTGCCGCCAAACATATCACCTGTAGCTTCGGCTGGCGTATAATCTACTTGTATAATTCCCCCATCATGTTTAAATTTATAAGGGTTTTCTTTATGGTATTTTGACAAGGAGCGTACCCCAAAATCAGATAAAAATTCCTCTTCATCAAACATCCGCTTGAGAATCATTTTCATCCTATGTCCTCTCAAAGTAGAGAGTAACCGAGTTTCTCCCTCACCGTGAACAAACCAACTAGATACTAAATTTGCTAAGTCAGGACGATTTTTCAAAATCCACTCTACACGACGCTTGAATAAAGGTAGTTTTTCCAGTAAGTCAGGTGTCAATACTTCAACAGCAAATAGTGGAATCAAACCTACCATCGAACGAATTTTTAATAATTCGGCATCACCATTTGGTTTATGTAGCATATCATAGTAAAACTCGTCGTTTTCGTCCCAAAGACTGATATGATTTTCTCCCAAAGATTGCATCGCTCCTGAAATATGCAGAAAATGCTCAAAAAATTTGGAAGCCATGTCTTGATACACTGGATTTTTTAGTGATATTTCACAAGCAATTCTCAACATATTTAAGCAATACATCGCCATCCAACCTGTACCATCAGCTTGTTCTAAGTGACCTCCTGTTGGTAAATCACACGAACGATCAAAAACTCCGATATTATCCATTCCAAGGAATCCTCCACCAAAGATATTATTGCCATTTTCATCTTTCAAATTCACCCACCAAGTAAAGTTGAGCAGTAATTTATGAAAAATTCGTTCTAAGAAGATAGTATCCCCGACTCCTCCATTAGCTTCTTTATCAATTTCATAGACTTTCCAAGTAGCCCAAGCATGAACAGGTGGATTTACATCCGAAAATGACCATTCATAGGCTGGAATTTGCCCATTGGGATGCATATAATATTCCCTAAGAATGACTAACAATTGTCTTTTTGCAAAATCGGGATCCAGTCTGGCCAGAGGCAAAGTATGAAAGGCTAAATCCCAAGCAGCAAACCAAGGATATTCCCATTTATCAGGCATTGAGAGAATGTTAGAGGTATACAAGTGCTTCCAAGTACTGTTTCTTCCTTCGTTTCTTCCTCTTTCTGGTTTTGGTTTAGCTGGGTCTCCTTTTAGCCATTCATAAACATTGTAATAATACCATTGTTTGGTCCAAAGCATCCCTGCATAAGCTTGTCTCTGGATGGATTTCAATTTTTCGTCCGTTACCCCTTTTTGAATTGGAGCATAAAATTCATCGGCTTCTTCAATTCTTTTTTGAAATAAAGCATCAAAATCTGCAAAAGCATCAATGGGATTAGTATTTGTAAATCGAAGGCGATATTCTTTTTTACCTAGTCCTGGAATTCGATCGTCATAATGTACTGAAGCCTTTGTACCAAAGGATTCAGGATTGATGCTACGTCTTTTTTTATTAATTATATAATCATTTATACCGTCTTTTGAATAGGACGATTGTGCAGGTGCTCCATATAATTTTTCGTAATTGGTCTTGTTGTCGCAAAACAAAATATTTTTTGCTTTTTCTGCATATAAATTAAAATGTCCTACTAATTTGTGATCAACTTCAATATGTGAAGTGCCGACACCTTTCAAAGTGGGTTTCTCCTTGTAATTCTCGTATCCCCAACTCCAAGTATTCCTAAACCAAATGGTAGGTAAAACGGTAATTGGCGCTTCCATCTTAGAACGATTTTCTACAGTAACTTTGATTAGGATATCTTGCTCATCGGCTTTGGCATATTCAATTGTAATATCAAAATACTCGTCATTATCAAAAACTCCTGTGTCAATTAATTCATATTCAGGTTCAAGTCGCGATCGTTTTTTGCTTTCCTCAATTAATTTTTGATAAGGAAATGCCTTTTGTGGATACTTATAAAGCATCTTCTGATAAGAATGCGTAGGCGTTGAATCTTGATAGTAGTAAATTTCTTTAACATCCTCACCGTGATTGGATTCGGCTGGAGTTAAACCAAAATAACGTTCTTTTAGAATTCGATCTTTATGATTCCAAAACGAAAAAGCGAAACAAATATGTTGCTTATTATCCGAAATCCCGCCAATGCCTTCTTCTCCCCATCTGTAAGCTTTAGAACGCGCCATATCGTGAGTCGTGCTTCCCCATGCATAACCACTTTGTGAATAATCCTCTCTAACTGTTCCCCATTGACGATCTGTTAAATAAGGACCCCATTTTTTCCAACCTTTATTGTCTGTTCTTAACTTTAATCTTGCTTTTTCTGCATTTATTTCCAAGTCTCTTTCTGACATCTTTTTCTATTTTAATCGGACGTGCAATTTATAAAAAACGAGATTAAAAACTACTAAAGAATTGGTAAAAATTGGAAGATAAAATAAATAGATGGACATTAATTGCAAGATTGTTGGTCTTATTGATGAAAATTTAAAAATAATTATTAAAAAATACCTAATGATATAATTTTAATAGTAATGAATCTAACCACTAAGATTCCTTAGTTATTAACAATTCTTTTACTATATTAACTTTACACGATAAATCACCACAAGGATTCTGTTGTTGAACTGTTTTTTATAGTAAATTTGTAAAACTTATTTTGTTTAAATAATAATTAAAAAGTAAAATTATGGGATTTTTTTCAGCGTTAATAGGCAATGCAGGTGCCGTAAGCCAAGAAAGCTTAATAAAAGATTATGGTAAATTGTTAATTGAAGGCGAAGAAATAGAATTGGGGTTTAAACTCATTCGTGATGTATTTATCTTTACAACAAAACGTTTGATTTTGATAGAAAAACAAGGTTTAACTGCCAGCAAGATTGAATACAAATCTATTACTTATAAAAGCATCTCCAGATTTAGCATCGAAACAGCGGGCACTTTCGACTTGGAGGCTGAACTTAAAATTTGGGTTTCAAGTGAAACTAGCCCAAGTATAGTGAAACAATTCAACAAATCGGTGAATGTTTATGACGTTCATATGGTTTTGGCGTCTCATGTTTTGGCTTAAGTTAACCTCCAAAGTCTATTCAAAAAATTCTAAACGTTCTACATTTACTGTAAATGCAGATTTAGTAAATTTATTATAACAGAGCTTTGAGGTTTGGAAAACCATAGAGTAGTTTTTGGAGCTTACAAAAGGTAATAACTTTTCTTTAAAAAAAGAGCGGAACAAAATCAATATTGGATGTTAGAAATCATTAACGAAAAATTGAAAACTAATTTTTATAATCATCCTGAAATTGTTAAACTTTTATATTGCACGAAAAAAGCGGTGAAAAACGACGAAATATTGCCTTTTGCAGCGGCTCAAGAATTATTGAACTTGTACCAATACTACAAGAAATTATCCTGATACCATTTCACTTGTTTTTCTAACCCTTCTTTTAACGTAGTTTGAGGATTATAATCTAATAATTTTCTTGCTTTGTCTATTACCGCATTTGTCCTCATTTGGTCGCCAGCTCTTCTATCAACAATTTGAATAGCGATTTTTTTATTTAGAATTTGTTCTACAATTTCAATTCCTTGCTGAGTTGTGTTTTCGACTGCTGTGCCCAAATTGATGATTTCATTGTTGACCAAATCTTCTTTTCCAATAACACTAACAACGCCATCTACAATATCTTGAACATACGTAAAACTTCTCAAGTGCTTCTCACTACCTTTAAACAAAGGGAAAGGAATATTATGAAAAGTATTCGCAATCAATTTCGTGTATAATTTTTCAGGTCTTTCGCGCGGTCCATAAACTGAATACAATCTTAAGGAACAAGCTTTAATTTGTCCAGTGCGACTACCAGCTAAAATTAATTGTTCGGCAGCCAATTTGGTTACACCATAAAATGAAGCAGGTTGTGGTACAACTGTTTCATCATACGCTGCAAGAAGACCATAAATTGAGGATGTTGCAATATTTACAAAAAGTTTAAGATTTTTATTATTAATTGCAAAATCCAATAAATTTTTTGTAGCGACAACATTGTTTCCTAAATAATCTTCAAAACTAGATTTTGCAGAAATACCTGGTTGTGCTGCAAAATGAAAGATATAATCAAAATCAGTAGGCAAAAGATCTAATTGATCAGCAAACCTCAGGTCAATTTTTTCTACTTTTATTCCCTTATTTTTTAAAGCAATTGCATTTAATTCTTTTAAAGAAACATCGTAATAATCAGAAAAATTGTCCAATCCCACTATCGCATTTCCAGCTAAATTCAAACGTTCTGCTACGTGTGAGCCAATATATCCAGCAGCTCCGGTAATTAATATCTTCATAATTTCTATTCCTACTTGTCTATTTTTTTATTTGTAAAAGAAATGCTTTTTCTAAAATTACGTTACGGGAGTTTGGATTTAGAAATTTTAAATTCAATCTAGTGATCTTAAAATGATTTATTTCATACTTTTTAGACCATTGTATGTTTTTCTCATTAATTTCTTCGAGTTGCTCTTCATAAACAAACAACCATTTCCCTTCCATTTTGTCATCAGAAACACTATCAAGACTAATTTTTGGAATCAGTCTATGGGTATAAAAATCTAAAGACCAGCTGTTTTTATTTCCTGCTATTGTAAAAACATCTTTAGGATTTATTTGCTCTTGCTCTATAATTAAGGCAGCATTATTTCCTGCTTGAAATTCGAGAAGCTTGGGATAAAACTGAGAATTCAAACAAAAATTGACAAAAACCATAAAATATACAGAAATCAATATTAATTTTTGCATACGATTTTTATTAGTAATACTAGTAAGGATTAAAAGTGTTAAAAGCGCTAAATCGCAAAAAAGTAAAAATAGATGAGGGAGCGTAAAAGACCACAAAATAATAAATAAGACCATACCGGTTCCTATTATAATTATCAAATATTGAATATACAATAGCATTTGTATTGTTTTGGACTTGTTATTTTGGTACAAATTAAAAATATATCCAGCCACTAAAACCGATAAAATGGGTAATAAACTATTCAAATAATGAGGCAATTTGAATTTTGACGTGCTAATGACAATTAAAACAACTATGGCGCCAATTGATGTCAAAGCTTCTATTCCCGATTGAAATTTAAATTTTGAAATAATAAACAACTTAACTCTAGAAAATAACGCTATATACATCATAATTGACCAAGGAAGAAAAGCCCAAAGAAGGGTGTGAAAAAAGAATAAATAGTCGGGATTGTTTTCTTCAAAACCAGAGGCTGTCAATCTATTAAAACTTTGATCCCAAAGAATAAATCGAATTCCTGAAATATGAGTTTGTCCTTGAATTATTTTTTCAGGGTGCAAATCAAACTGTACGTAATAGGCATATAAAACAGGACTTATTGTAAAAACAAACGCAATAAGGGCAATAATGATTTTCCATGACCAAATCGCTTTCCATTTTCTACTATAAGCAATATAACTTAACAGACAAATTACAGGCACAAAAACGCCCAATTGCCCTTTTGTAGAAAACGCAATTGCTACTCCGATAGCTCCGAGAATTGCGTTAATAAGCCTTTTATGATTAAAGTACAAAACGAGTTGCCAAATTCCAAAAATTGTGGCACCTGTTAAAACGGCATCTGTCCTGACATCATGATTGGATAATATAATGGCTTGGGCTGATAAAAAAACGATTGAAGCTAAATGACTTGCCTGAGAACCATAAAATTCTTTCGCCAAACGATTGGTCGAATATGCTCCTAAAATTGTAAATAGCAGAGCTGGAATTCTATAAGACCATTGAGAAATTCCAAAAAGCTTAAAAGAAAATGCAGCCAACCAAAAGTGCATATGTGGTTTGTCTAAATAATCTTGCCCTCCTTTATAAATATGTAAAAAATCATTTTCAAGAAACATGCGCATCGCCATGGTGGCATGTTGAGCAGAATCATTTTCCATAAGCGGTATCGACAATCCTAAAAGATAAACTACTGCTAGTAATACATACAATTGAAGGTACTCTTTTTTAGAAAGGATTTCAAGCATTGATTTGTTAATTAGAAGAATTTTATTTCTTTTTTAATTTTGCAAAATTACACTAAAATAGCTTTTTACAAAACTTAAAATTTAAGTAAAAATTTAATAAAGTAGTTTCTTTGCCAGAACTAATAACAAAATTGGTTTAATGTTTTATATTTGCTGCAAAATATAGAATTTATGAGTGATTTAACTCCATTTTTGTCTGTTGTAATTCCAGTATATAACGAAGAAGGAAATGTTGGTCTATTGACCGAATCGATTGATAATGGTCTAAAAAATTATCAATATGAAATTATTTATATTGATGACTTTTCTACGGATAATACCAGAAAAGAAATTAAAGATTTAAAAAATCCCAACGTTGTTCTAATTGAATTAAAACGTAACTATGGTCAAAGTTCAGCTCTTGCGGCCGGTATTGATTATGCCAAAGGAAAATATATTGTTACGATGGACGGAGATATGCAAAATGATCCATCCGATATTCCTGAAATGTTAACCCTAGCCATCAACGAAGATTGGGATTTGGTTACAGGAATTCGTCAAAAAAGGAAAGACAATTTTGTAAGAACGCTACCGTCTAAAATTGCCAATTACATCATCAGAAAATCCACAAAACTTCATATTACAGATGCAGGTTGTGCTTTAAAAGTAATGACTGCCGAAACAGCAAAAAACCTCCCCCTTTATGGAGAATTACACCGTTTTATTGCCTTAAACGCTCATATTGACGGTGCTCGAATTACAGAAATTCCAGTAAAACACCATGCAAGGCATTTGGGCGTTTCAAAATATGGATTAGGAAGAACTTTCAAGGTCATTAACGATCTTTTATTGATTCTTTTTCAGCGAAAATATTTGCAAAACCCATTATATTTATTTGGGAATTTGGGAATGACTTTTTTTGGCATTGGTATAGTTATTAATTTGTATTTATTGGTCGTTAAATTAATGGGAAACAACATCGGAACTAGACCATTATTAATCTTAGGTATTTTGCTTATTTTGGTTGGAATTCAGCTTTTTACCATTGGTATTGTAACCGATTTATTGATGAGAACCTATTATGAATCTCAAAATAAAACGCCTTATAAAATAAGACATGTTAGAACCTATGCTGATGAAAATAGATAGAAAGTTAGTTTTTACTTTTCTAAAAATTGGGTTCACAATTATTTTGTTGTATGTTGTTTTTTCTAATATTCAATTAAAGGAAGTTTGGGCAATTTTAAAGAAATCAAATCTTTTCCTGTTATTTTTAGCATTAATTAGTTTCATTTTATCGCAATTAATTTCAGCCAATCGATTATTTGCGTTATTCAAATGGTCCGGCTTTCATTTAGATTCAAAAGAAAATTATATTCTTTATTTGGTTGGAATGTTTTATAATTTTTTTATTCCAGGTGGTATCGGAGGTGATGCTTACAAGATATATATTTTGAACAAGGAATACCAATGGTCTATAAAAAAACTGACCTCGGTAGTTTTTATAGACAGGCTGATGGGCTTGATTGCTATTGGAATTTTAATAATCTTTTTGAGCTTTTTTAGTCCTTTTTTTAGCCAAGAAAATTGGATATGGTTGTTATTTGTGCTACTTGCAGTTGCGCTTTTATCGTCCTATTTTTTTATTAAATTATTTTTTCCTTTCTATTTAGGAATAACAATACAATCAGTTTTAAAATCAATTTTAATACAACTTTTTCAATGTTTGTGTATTGTTTTATTCTTATCAAGTCTCTCAGAAAAAGATGATTACATCAATTATGTTATTGCTTTTTTACTTTCGTCGGTACTTTCAATATTTTCGTTTTCGGGAATTGGAGTCCGGGAAATGATATTATTTCAAGTATCGACACTATTAGTTTTTGATTCTATAAAAGCTGTAACAATTGGTGTTTTGTTTTCCACATTGACAGCATTTGTATCTATATTCGGAATCTATTTTCATTTTAAAAATCCAAAAATTAATGACTTACAAAAAACATCTTAATTAGAAATAAAATCTTATAAATAATTACATAATTCAAAATTAATCTAAAATGAAATTGAGTAAAAAAATTGCAATTGTAGTAGCCGTAATAGTCTTATTTGGAGCTGGAAAATATGTTTATGATCATAATATCAATCACAATTTTGAAACCATTACAGAAGGAAAAGTTTATAAATCAGGCGTCATCCCGCCCGATCAATTGGAAGATTACATCAAAAAATACAATATAAAATCTGTTGTCGATTTGCGTTTTCCTGGAACTGGAGATGATGTAAACAACCCAGAAATTCCAGCAGAACTCACGGCCGAAAAAGAGGCAATTGCCAAAATAAAAGGCGTAAATTATTTCAACAATGGATCAGATCAAGTTCCGAATCAGAAAAATCTAGATCTGTTTTTCTCTATTATGGATAAAAAAGAAAATTATCCTGTTCTAATTCATTGTTATCACGGAGTTGGTAGAGCCGAAATGTATTCAGCACTTTATAGAATTGAATATGAAAATATGAATCCTGACGAAGCCAGGACAAAGACAAGGCTATTAACCAAATGGAGCTCTTTTGATTTAGGCAAACCTAAAGGAGATTATTTGCATCAATATAAAAAAACAAAGAAATAGTTTTATTCTTTCTCGTAACGCTCCATTTCTCTATCATAAAATTCATTTGCAAGAACAATAAAACCTTCCATTTCGGCATTGAGTTCTCCTTCGTCAAGATCTTCGGCTTCTTCCATAAATTCAACTTCATCATCTTTCAAATTGATTATAAATCGCGGATAATCAAGATGAATGATGAAAATATCTTCTGGAAAATCAGTGTTGTCGCCTAGTAAAAATTTTGGTAAATCCATTTTAAATTTGTGGTTTATAAGTTTGTGGTTTATGGTTTGTTTGTTCAACTCTAAACAACAAACCATAAACTAAAAACAGTTATTACTTATCAGACAAAATAACCGGCGCACTTCCTTTTCCCATAAAAATAATTTTGGCATTGGGCGAAGTGGCGATTTCTTTTTGTGCTTTAATTTGTTCGTATTGCAGTTGTTTATCGGTTAGTCCAGAAGAAATAATCTTTTGATAATCGGC
>CAMBHH010000008.1 GCA_945866505.1 Flavobacterium psychrophilum | reverse complement strand
CTGGACCTAATGCCAGAACGGTTCAAATCAATCTAAATCCATTTACCTTAATTGGTGCTACTACACGTTCTGGTTTATTGACTGCGCCAATGCGAGCCAGATTCGGAATTTCTTCTCGCTTGCAATACTACACAACCGAACTATTAACTACGATTGTCGAACGAAGTGCAACAATTTTGAAAATGCCCATTTCGATGGAAGCCGCTATCGAAATTGCAGGACGAAGCAGGGGAACACCCCGTATTGCCAATGCCTTATTGCGTAGGGTGCGTGATTTTGCTCAAATAAAAGGAAACGGCACAATTGACATTGAAATTGCTCGGTACGCTTTAAAAGCATTAAACGTTGATGCACACGGTTTAGATGAAATGGACAATAAAATACTAAACACCATTATCGATAAGTTCAAAGGTGGTCCTGTAGGTTTGTCGACATTGGCAACAGCCGTTTCCGAAAGTAGTGAAACCATTGAGGAAGTTTACGAACCCTTTTTAATTCAAGAAGGATTCATTATGCGAACACCAAGAGGTAGAGAAGTTACAGAAAAAGCATATAAGCATCTTGGAAAAGTGAGAATTAATGTTCAGGGTGGGCTTTTTTAGAATACAATTTCAATGGCAATTTCAATGGCAATTTCAATGGCAATTTACTAACACGTAACCCTTAAACATCACCCATAACTCCTAACGCAAAATATTCCCAATTCATTAAATCCGAAGCCAAACGCCTCGGGTTTTTGTCTTGCGGCATATCCAAAGCTGGATTTCTCGAAGAAGACGCACCCCGATTGGAACATTGGTTAAAAAACCAAATGAACGGTCAAATGTCCTATATGGAAAATAATTTTGACAAACGATTGAATCCCACTTTGCTAGTCGATGATGCCAAAAGTGTAGTTTCACTATTATTGAATTATTATCCTTCTGAATTTCAAAACCAAGATTCCTTTAAAATTTCAAAATATGCTTATGGGCAAGATTATCATTCAGTCATCAAAGAAAAACTAAAGGAATTATTATTTTCGATTCAATCGAATATTGGTGAAGTTTCGGGTCGTGCTTTTGTCGATTCCGCTCCGGTTTTAGATAAAGCTTGGGCGGCTAAAAGTGGTTTGGGTTGGATTGGTAAAAACAGTAATTTACTGACCCAAAAAGTAGGTTCTTTTTATTTTATTGCCGAATTGATTATTGATTTAGATTTAGAATATGACCAAGCCACGACTGACCATTGCGGTTCGTGTACCGCTTGTATTGATGCTTGTCCGACAGAAGCCATTGTTGCACCTTACGTCGTTGATGGTAGCAAATGTATTTCCTATTTTACCATCGAACTCAAGGATAATATTCCGCCAGAGATGAAAGGCAAATTCAATGATTGGGCTTTTGGTTGCGACATTTGCCAAGACGTTTGTCCTTGGAATCGATTTTCGAAAGCGCATAATGAGCCGCTTTTCAATACCAACCCAGAACTGCTCTCAATGTCAAAAAAAGATTGGACGGAACTAACCGAAGAAACTTTTAATGCAGTATTTAAAAACTCACCACTTAAAAGAACCAAGTATTCTGGGTTGATGAGAAATATTGATTTTTTGATCGAATAAATATAATTAATTTAATTTATTGACTTTTTTCTTATTAGTAATGATGTAGCAGTTGGTTTTTACCACGGCGGTTTATTTTAATTTTTTACGAGGATGTTGGTTAATTAATTTTTTTTCCTAATTTTAGCTTCAAATTAATTTATTCTATTATGACAGTAAATCAAATATTAGCAAAAAAAGGAAAAGAAGTGTATTCAGTATTGCCTACAATAACAGTATATGAAGCGTTGGTGAGTATGAGCGAGAAAAATATTGGCGCTATTTTAGTAGTAGAGAATAATATTTTGAAAGGAATTTTATCCGAGCGAGATTATGCTCGAAAAATCGTTTTGAAAGATAAATCGTCGAAAGAAACTTTGGTGGAAGAAATTATGGCAAGCCAGGTTATAACCATTAAACCTACTGATAAGTTAGACTATTGTATGGAATTGATGTACACCAAAAAAATCAGACACTTACCTGTTTTAGACCATGAAACCATAATAGGAGTAATTTCTATTGGTGATGTTGTGAAATCCATCATTGATTTACAAAAAGAAACAATTCAGCATTTAGATTCTTATATTAGTGGCAGTCAATCGTAACTATATGAAATAGAATAGGAAAACAGTCGCTAATTTTGCGGCTGTTTTTTTTAGCAGAAAAATACTGATGAAAAATGAATGTTCAAAAGTCGTCTATTCGGTTCAAGTTGTTATCTTTGTTACTGAAATAAATTGTATTAAATGGATAAGAGCAGCAAACGATTAGAAGCATTATTATATCATGCAAAACCACAACCTGGAAAGATTCAGGTCGTTCCAACAAAGAAACATGCAACCCAAAGAGACCTTTCTTTAGCCTATTCACCTGGAGTTGCCGAACCTTGTTTAGAAATTGCCAAGGACATCAACAATGTATATAAATATACTTCAAAAGGCAATCTTGTTGCGGTAATATCTAATGGAACTGCGGTTTTAGGTCTGGGAGATATTGGTCCCGAAGCTTCTAAACCAGTAATGGAAGGAAAAGGATTGTTGTTCAAAATCTTTGCAGGAATCGATGTGTTTGATATTGAAGTTGGGACAAAAGATGTCGAAGAATTCATTCAAACTGTAAAAAATATTGCGCCCACTTTTGGTGGAATCAATCTTGAAGATATAAAAGCACCAGAGTCTTTCGAAATAGAAAGAAGATTAGTTGAAGAATTGAATATTCCAGTAATGCATGACGATCAGCACGGAACCGCAATTATCTCGTCGGCAGCACTGATAAACGCAGTAGAATTAGCGGGTAAAAAAACCGAAGACTTAAAAATGGTGGTTTCTGGAGCTGGATCAGCTGCTTTGGCTTGTGCCAATATGTATGTTTTACTGGGGCTCAAGGTCGAAAATATTCTGATGTTTAACAGTAAGGGAGTTTTAACAAAGGACAACCCAAGCTTATCCGAAATGCAATTACAATATGCAACGGATAGAAAACCAATGAGCTTAGAAGATGCCTTGGTTGGTGCAGATATTTTCCTAGGTTTGTCTTCGGGAGATATCATGACACCACAAATGTTATTAGGAATGGCAGATAACCCCATCGTTTTTGCAATGGCAAATCCGAATCCAGAAATTGCCTATAATCTTGCAATTGCTACCCGTAAAGACGTCATTATGGCAACAGGTCGTTCAGATCATCCTAATCAAGTGAATAACGTTCTTGGATTTCCTTATATTTTTAGAGGAGCACTAGATGTAAGAGCAACAAAAATAAATGAAGAAATGAAAATGGCAGCGGTTTATGCTCTTGCTGCTTTAGCCAAAGAAACGGTTCCGGAGCAAGTAAATATTGCTTATGGTGCTACAAAATTGACTTTTGGTCGTGATTACATTATTCCTTCTCCATTTGACCCTCGATTGATAGCAGTAGTCGCACCAGCAGTGGCAAAAGCTGCAATGGACTCGGGTGTGGCTCAGCATCCAATCCAAGATTGGAAAAAATATGAAGAAGAACTTTTCGAACGGATGGGGAGTGATAACAAAATGGTTCGAATGTTAATTAATAGAGCCAAAACCGACCCTAAAAGAATTGTTTTTGCCGAAGCAGATCATATTGACGTGCTCAAAGCGGCTCAAGTGGTATATGAAGAAGGAATTGGATTCCCTATTTTGCTAGGAAAAAAAGATGTCATTATGGAATTAAAAAATGAACTAGGTTTTGATGCCGATGTTCCAATTATTGATCCTAAAATGCCAGAAGAAGTTGCAAGAAAAAATAAATTTGCGAAAGCGTATTGGGAAACTAGAAGACGGAGAGGGATTTCGTTATTTGATGCAGAAAATTTAATGCGCGAAAGAAACTATTTTGCTGCAATGATGCTTAATCAAGGAGAGGCTGATGCTTTGGTCAGTGGCTATTCACGAAGTTATCCCTCAGTAGTAAAACCGATGTTGCAACTTATTGAAAAAGCGCCAGGCGTTTCGTTGGTCGCCACAACAAACTTAATGATAACCAGTCGTGGTCCCATGTTTTTGTCTGATACAGCGATTAATATTAATCCAACGGCTGAGGAATTAGCCAAAATTGCCATAATGACTGCTAATGCGGCAAAATTATTTGGTGTGGTTCCTGTAATTGCTATGATCTCTTTTTCTAACTTTGGGTCTTCTCAAAATCATAGCGCAACTAAAGTAAGAGAAGCCGTAGAATACTTGCACCAACATCATCCTGAAATGATTATTGATGGTGAAATTCAAGCTGATTTTGCTTTAAATCCTGAAATGTTAAAGGCCAAATTTCCCTTTTCTAAACTAGCGGGTAAGAAAGTTAATACCTTGATTTTTCCAAATCTAGAAGCTGCCAATATAACATATAAGCTTTTAAAAGAATTAAACCAAGTCGATTCTATCGGGCCAATAATGTTAGGAATGGGAAAACCGGTACACATTTTTCAATTGGGCGCTAGTGTAGAAGAAATGGTAAATATGGCAGCAGTTGCGGTAATCGATGCTCAGGAATTAGAAAAGAAAAAAAGTAAAAAGTAAAATATTTATTACTTAATCGCAGGACTTAGTTAAAGTTGGCAAAAATTTGGCTAAGTTTTGATATCTTTGGACACTTTTATAACATAGTATGATATCGCATTTGCAAGGGAAATTAGTAGAAAAAACACCAACTCAAGTAGTAATTGATTGTGGTGGCGTAGGGTATGAGGTCAATATTTCGTTGCATACCTACTCGTTACTTCCTGCTACTGATTTTGTTAAACTATTTACTCATCTTCAAATTAAGGAGGACTCCCATACTTTATTTGGTTTTGTAGAAAAATCAGAAAGAGAAATCTTCAAATTATTATTGTCGGTTTCGGGAATTGGTGCAAGTATTGCCAGAACAATGCTATCTTCATTAGATCCCAAGCAAATTACAAATGCAATTGCCTCTGGTGATGTGATTACGATTCAATCTATTAAAGGAATTGGCAGTAAAACTGCCCAAAGAGTAATACTAGATTTAAAAGACAAAGTGCTAAAATTATATGATTTAGACGAAGTTTCGATGTCACAAAGCAATACAAATAGAGATGAAGCGTTATCTGCTTTGGAGGTTTTGGGTTTTGTACGGAAAACTTCCGAGCGAGTTGTAGAAAAAATAATTAAAGATGCCCCAGAAAGTTCAGTTGAATCTATCATCAAGCAGGCTTTAAAAAACTTATAAAAGTTGAAATTACAGTATTTACAAAAGAGACCATACGTGCATAAATTAGGTGTGCTTATACTAATTTTATTTTGTGGTTTTGTATCGCGTGCTCAAGTAAATCCGGCAGCTCAGGATACGATTACGCCAGGATTTTCAACCGGAAAAATAAATCTTAAAGATCCGAAAAGTATCGTCAACGCCTATTCCTTTGACCCAACTACGGGAATGTATATTTTATCTAGAACCATTGGAGATTTTCCGGCAAACTATCCTTCTATTTTGTCTCCAAAAGAGTTTGAAGATAGGATAAGAAAAGAATCAATCCGTAATTATTTTAAAGATAAATTAGCCGCCATAGATGGAAAAAAAGGTGCTGATAGTTTGGCTAAAAAAGATTTATTACCGCGCTATTATATAAAATCTGGACTTTTTGAAACCATTTTCGGGAGTAATACTATCGATATAAAACCAACAGGGTCCATCGAAATGGATTTAG
The DNA here is from genome assembly GCA_945866505.1 of Flavobacterium psychrophilum. GTDB lineage: Bacteria > Bacteroidota > Bacteroidia > Flavobacteriales > Flavobacteriaceae > Flavobacterium > Flavobacterium psychrophilum_H. The sequence continues at coordinate 29,518 of CAMBHH010000008.1, read as the reverse complement.
GTTTACGCTACACAAAGCAAGATAATCCCGCCTTTTCCCCAAGAAATCGCTCTGTAATTGCTTTCGATTTTAATCAAAGAATTAGTATGAGTTTGATGGGTAAGGTAGGAACCCGACTTAATGCAAATGTCAATTATGATACGCAGTCCACTTTTGCATTTCAAAATCTTATTAAGCTTGAATATACGCCCACAGATGACGATATTATTCAAAAAATTGAAGTTGGTAATGTAAGTATGCCATCGAATAGCTCGTTGATAAAAGGTGCTCAAAGTCTGTTTGGGGTGAAAACTAAACTGCAATTTGGAAAAACGAGTATAACAGGCGTTTTCTCCGAACAAAAATCGGAGACTAAAACTGTGATTGCCGAAGGTGGTGGAACGATTCAAGACTTTGAAATGTTTGCATTGGATTATGACAATGACAGGCATTTTTTCCTTTCGCAATACTTTAGAAATAAATACGATTCGGCTTTGAAAAACTATCCATTTATAGATAGCAGAGTTCAAATAACAAGGTTAGAAATTTGGGTGACCAATAGACAAAATAGAGTTACTACCACCAATAATAATCTAAGAAACATTATTGCTCTTCAAGATTTAGGTGAAGCTCAATTATCTGGTTTGCAGGATAACGAAATTGTAGTTTTAGACCCATCAACAGGAATGTTTAACAATCCTATTAACTCTCCCGCTGACAATACAAACAACGATTATGATCCAGCTCAAATTGATTTAGGAACTGGTTTGTTGAACAAAAATATTCGTGAAATTGCCACTTCAGGCTTGGGTTTTAATGCTACTGTAAATGAAGGAGCCGATTATTCTAAGCTAGAAAATGCCAGAAAATTAATGGCGAACGAATATACCTTCAATCCACAATTGGGTTACATTTCCCTACAGCAACGTCTCGCTAATGACGAAGTTCTGGCTGTTGCCTATCAATACACTATTGGAGACCAAGTGTATCAAGTAGGTGAATTTGGTAATGACGGGGTTGATGCAACGGTGGTTACTGGAACCACACCTGCCGATCAAGCCGTTATTTCACAGAGTTTGATTTTGAAAATGTTGAAAAGTAATTTAACCAATGTAAAAAATCCAGTTTGGAACTTGATGATGAAAAATATTTATCAAATTCCAGGCGCCTATCAATTGAAGCAAGAAAATTTTAGATTTAATATTCTTTATACTGATCCTTCGCCATTAAATTATATTACTCCAGTAGCAGGAAGTAGCTTTCCGGCAAATCCAACGCAAGGAAATGAAGTGGCCGAAACCCCTTTGCTAAAAGTATTCAATTTAGATAAATTGAATTTCAATAACGATCCACAAGCGGGTGGAGATGGTTTCTTTGATTTTATGCAAGGATTAACTATTGATACTCAAAACGGTCGAATCATTTTTACCAGCAAAGAGCCTTTTGGAGAGCTTTTGTTCTCAAAATTATCTAATGGAACAGGAGAAAATTATATGGACACCGGCACTTATAATGCGAATCAAAAGAAATATGTGTTCCGAACTATGTATTCTAATACTCAAGCTGGAGCCTTGCAAGACAGCGATAAAAACAAATTTTTGTTAAGAGGGAAATACAAATCTACAGGTGGTGATGGAATTCCTATTGGAGCTTTCAATGTGCCGAGAGGTTCTGTAATCGTAACCGCTGGTGGTAGAGTTTTGGTTGAAGGTATCGATTATAGTGTCAATTATCAATTGGGAAGAGTTCAAATTTTGGATCCATCACTACAAGCTTCGAATACTCCAATTAGCGTTTCATTAGAAAATAATTCCATCTTTGGTCAACAAACCAAACGTTTTTTCGGCGTTTATGTAGAACATCAAATTTCCGATAAATTTTTGTTAGGTGCTACTTTCTTAAAATTAAGTGAAAGACCATTTACACAAAAATCTAGTTTTGGACAGGAAGCTGTAAACAATAGTATGTTTGGTTTCAACGGTAATTATTCAACAGAAATTCCGTTTTTCACCCGCTTAGTAAACAAATTACCTAATATGGATACCGATGCTCCCTCTAATCTTTCAGTGAGAGGAGAAGTTGCATTTTTGAAACCGGATAATCCTAAGGGAAATAGTTTTCAAGGGGAATCAACCATTTATGTAGATGATTTTGAAGGTTCGCAATCTACAATCGATATGCGTTCTCCATTTGCTTGGAAATTGTCCTCAACTCCCATGAATGATGCAGAAAGTCTTTATGATTTTAATGCCAATGCCAATGATTTGAGTTACGGTTTCAAAAGAGCTAAACTATCTTGGTATACCATCGACCCTGTTTTTTTTACTTCAAAGCCGTCAGGAATTTCAAATGATGATTTGTCTTCAAATACCACCAGAAGAATTTTCAGCCAAGAACTATATCCGCTAACGGATATTGCTCAAGGACAATCCCAAGTTGTAAATACCTTAGATTTGACGTATTATCCAGCGGAAAGAGGGATGTACAATAATGCTTTGAATATTGGCGCCAATCCTAAGGATAATTTTGGAGGAATTATGCGTTCTTTGAATTCAACCAATTTTGAACAAGGAAATGTGGAATATATTCAGTTTTGGGTTTTAGATCCTTATGTTGGAGCAGGCGAAATTCCAAAAACCAATACTGGAAAAATTTATTTTAATTTAGGAGAAATATCCGAAGATGTTTTGAAAGATGGACGCAAGCAATATGAAAACGGATTAGGTCCCGATCAAGCTAAAGTAAACCCGCAACCCATTTGGGGGGATGTTCCAGCCTCGCAATCCTTAATTTATGCCTTCGATGTTAATGCCGCAAATCGAACCAATCAAGATGTAGGTTTAGACGGTTTGCCTGGGTCTAAAGAAGCTGCTATTTATGCCAACTATGCTTCACAACCCGATCCGGCAGCAGATGACTATAAGTATTATTTAAATGTAAAAGGAGGAATTGTGGAGCGATATCGGGATTATAACGGTGTGGAAGGAAACTCTGCAGTTGATATAAACGATGCCAATAGAGCAGCAACTGCTGAACCGGATGTCGAGGACATCAATAGGGATAATACAATGAACACCATTAACGCCTATTACGAATATAGTGTTGATATTAAGCCCAATATGACAGTTGGACAAAATTATATTACAGATATTAGAAACACCCAAATAACAATGGACAACGGGGAAGTGACAGATGCGCGATGGATTCAGTTTAAAATTCCTGTTACTCAACCTGAAAATACTGTCGGAAATATATCCGATTTTAGATCCATTCGTTTTATGAGACTATTTATGACAGGTTTCAGCGATGCTGTTACTGTTCGTTTTGGTGCTTTAGATTTAGTTCGAGGCGATTGGAGAAGATATACAAATACATTAGATCTAAACGACACTAACCCATCCGATGACAACACAATTCTTGATGTATTGGCAGTAAATCTTCAAGAAAATAACGATAGATGCCCTATAAATTATATCATTCCGCCTGGAGTGCAACAAGAGCAATTGTTTAATGCTAATACTGTAATCAATCAAAATGAGCAATCGCTATCATTGAGAGTTTCAGGCGAAGGGCTAGAACCAGAGGATTCAAGAGCTGTGTTTAAAAACGTAAGTGTTGATATGCGACAGTTCAATAAACTAAAAATGTTTTTACACGCTGAATCTTTACCAAACGAAATTGTTCTTAATGATGATCAGATGGTAGGGTTTATTCGTTTTGGAAATGACTTTACCCAAAATTTTTATCAAATAGAAATTCCTTTAAAAGTAACGCAACCAGCTCCTTCAGTGGGAGCGAATTGTGCTGCTTTAAGTTCAGAATCAGTTTGGCCTGCTGAAAACGAAATAGATTTGGCACTGTCATTACTGACAAAGTTAAAAATTCAAGCGATGAGTATTGACCCAAGCACTTTGCCAGCCGACGGAATCTACTATCAAAACGAAGGCGATCTCGACCCTTCATTAGCTGGAAAAAACAATAAATTAAGATTGGGTATCAAAGGAAATCCAAATTTTGGGTTGGTTCGAACTTTAATGTTGGGAGTAAAAAGTAATGAAACCCATCAAGATTTAAAAGGGGAAGTTTGGTTTAATGAGCTTCGTGTTGCCGATATGGATAATAGTGAAGGTATGGCAGCGGTATTGAATATCGACACTAATCTTGCTGACTTTGCCACTGTTTCGGCTTCAGGAAGAAAAAGTACTATTGGGTTTGGAGGAATAGAACAGGGTCCAAACGATAGAAATCGCGAAGATACTGAGCAATACAATATTGTTACTAATTTAAGTTTAGGGAAGTTATTACCGCCGAAATGGAAAATCAATCTTCCTTTTAATTATTCTATTGGAGAAGAAACTATCACTCCTGAGTATGACCCATTTAATGCTGACATCATTTTAAAACAATTATTAGACAATACAACCGATAAAGCCCAAAGGGATAACATAAAAAGTAGAGCAATTGATTATACTAAAAGAAAAAGCATCAATTTTATTGGAGTAAGAAAAGATAGAGGTGCTGAACAAAAACAGCGCATTTATGATGTAGAAAATTTTACGTTTTCTCAGTCCTTTAATGAAGTAGAACGTCATGATTATGAAATCGAACAATATACTAATCAGGAATCCAGCACGGCAGTTGACTATGCTTTTAGCTTTCAGCCTAAACCAGTAGAGCCATTCAAGAAATCAAAATTCACCAAAAAAAGTTCATATTGGAAAGCCTTGAGCGATTTCAATTTCAATTATTTACCTACTAGTATCAATTTTAATACTAATATTCTAAGACAATATAACCGCCAACAATTCAGGCAAGTGGATGTTGAAGGAATTGGATTAGACCCATTGTATCGAAGAAACTATGCATTTAATTATAATTATGGATTCAATTATAATTTGACTAAAAACTTGAAATTTAATTATACTGCCTCTTCCAACAATATTGTCAAGAACTACATGAATTCCGATAATGTTCCAATTGATGATTTAACCATTTGGGACACTTATTTGGATGTTGGACAAGCTAATCAACGTTCGCAACAATTGGTGATGAATTATGAAATTCCATTAGACAAAATACCTGTATTTAGTTTTATAAAAGCAAATTATTCCTACACAGGTGATTATAGTTGGCAACGTGCATCAGTTGCTTTGTCTAATATAGAAATTGAAGGAAAAACTTATAATTTAGGAAATACAGTTCAAAATGCAATTTCACATACTTTAAATGCCAATATGAATATGGATTTGTTTTATAAATATATTGGAATTAAAAAAGGTGACCAAAATAAAGCTAAGCCTAAATCCACCGCTCCAAAACCAGGTGAAAAAATTACTGATACCAAAGTTTTGGCACCCAAAACAAACACCTTTATGAATGGTTTGATAGGGATATTAACCAGTGTAAAAACTATTCAAGCCAATTATACTAAAAATAGTGGTACAGTTTTACCAGGATATACGCCGGGAATAGGATTCTTTGGAAGTTCAAAACCAACCCTAGGATTTATTTTTGGAAGCCAAGACGATGTGCGTTATGAATCGGCCAAAAATGGTTGGCTTACTTCCTATCAAGATTTTAACCAAAACTATACACAAGTTACCAACGAGACATTTAAATCAACAGTCAATATCGATTTGTTACCTGATTTAAAAATAGATTTGTCCTTAGATCGATCGTATTCTCAGAATTTTTCCGAACAATATGATGTTTCTGACAGCAATAGTGATGGGGTTTTGGATTACAACCCAAGATCGCCTTACAATTACGGGATGTTTTCTATTTCGACTATTTTAATCAAAACGTCATTTTCCGCTAGCGACGAGAATTCATCAGCAACTTTTGATGATTTTAGAAGCAATAGATTGCCAGTTGCAAATCGGTTGGCAACCGAAAAAGGGATTGATGTTACCAATCCTGCGAACCTTGATAAAGATGGTTTTCCAAAAGGATTTGGCAAAAATAATCAGGCAGTTTTATTACCTGCTTTTTTAGCTGCTTATTCAGGCGAGAGCGCTTCAAATGTTTCTACTGGGATTTTTAAAAGTTTTCCAGTACCAAACTGGTCTATCAAATACAACGGTTTGATGCGTTACGATTTCTTCAAAAAGAATTTCAAACGGTTCTCTTTGCAACAAAATTATAGGGCTTCTTACACCATAAATGCTTTTAGATCGAATTTCGAATACGATAAAAATCCCAATGGAGTAGATTTAAGTGGCAATTTCTACAACAAAACTATTATGTCTAATGTTAATTTAGTGGAGCAGTTTAATCCACTTGTTCGTATGGATTTTGAATTGAAAAATGCTTTAAAAATCTTAACCGAAATCAAAAGAGACCGAGCATTATCGATGAGTTTTGACAATAATTTATTGACCGAAGTCAAAGGAACAGAATATGTGGTAGGAATGGGTTATCGCATAAAAGACGTAGTTTTTTCGTCGAGCCTTGCCGATAATGGTACTGGAATTATAAAGAGTGATATTATCTTAAAAGCTGATTTTTCGTATCGTAACAATAAAACGATTGTCCGGTATTTAGATTATGACAACAATCAATTAGCAGGTGGGCAGGACATTTGGTCATTGAAGTTGACTGCCGATTATTCCTTTAGTAAGAATCTGACGGCTATTTTCTATTACGACCATGCTTTTTCGCAAGCAGTTGTATCGACTTCATTTCCCTTGACAAATGTTCGATCTGGGTTTACACTGCGTTATAATTTCGGAAATTAGTTAAAGTTTTATCACAATCAGTATATTAATAAAATTAGAAATAATACTTTTGAAAAAAATCTAAGATCTGCAATTTAGAAATTGCAATCTGTAATCTAAAATAATATGAACGTACCAGAAAATTTAAAATACACCAAAGATCACGAATGGGTTAGCATTGACGGTGCTATTGCAACCATTGGAATTACTCATTTTGCACAAAAGGAATTAGGGGATATTGTATATGTTGAGGTAGAAACTCTAGACCAAACTCTCGATAAAGACGAAGTTTTTGGGACCGTTGAAGCCGTAAAAACAGTTTCGGATTTATTTCTTCCTCTTTCCGGCGAAATTATAGAGTTTAATGATGAACTTATAAGTAAACCCGAAAGCGTAAACACTGATCCTTATGGAGCAGGATGGATGATAAAAGTAAAAATCGCAAATCCTGCCGAAATTGATTCATTGCTCTCGAGTGAATCTTACAAAGAATTGATAGGTGCGTAAAAGGATATTTTTAACGGCAGCTTTATTTTGGACTGGAGTAATATTGTTCCTATGTCTTAATAATTCTAATAATTTGCCGATAATCAATATACTATACATAGACAAAGTTATTCATGTTATTTTACATTTTGTATTTACAACGCTGTGGTTTTTGTATTTAAAAAAGAAATTAGATAATGCTCGTAATTCTAAACCTTTAGCATTAGCATTTGTATTTTCCTTTATTTTTGGAATCTTCATCGAAATTACGCAACAGTTTTTTACAACAACAAGAAGTGCAGATGTTTTTGATGTTTTGTCGAACCTATTGGGAGCAAGCTTCGCTGTTGCTACAATCATTTTGTTGAATGCCTATAACAGAATTATTGATAAAATTTAATTCACAAATTATAATCAAAACCAATGAATATTAAACAATACTTAGATTCGACTTATTTAAAAACCTCGTCGCAAGCAGGACTAAGTGAAGCTGAAAATACAATTATTGTTAAAGAATTTATTCAAGAGGCCATCGAGGAGAATTTCAAACTTATTATGATTCGTTCCGATATGGTTTCCTTGGCAAGTAAAATGATTACAGATGCTAATTCTGTGGTTCAAATAGGTACAGTAATTGATTTTCCAGAAGGAAAATCAGGTTTAGAGGCTAAGCTTGTCGAAGCAGCTCAAGCTATTCAAGATGGCGCCGATGATTTAGACTTTGTTTGCAATTATGAAGCTTTCATAGCTGGAAATGTGGATTTGGTCAAAGAAGAAATTTTAAAGTGTACCCAGTTAGGCCTAGCCAATAACAAGGTTGTAAAATGGATTATTGAAGTAGCAGCACTTAGCGAAAAGCAAATTATTCAACTTTCAGTATTGATAAAAAACCTTATTATTACTAATTTTAAAGAAGAAAATTATGCTTCAGTTTTTGTAAAATCGTCAACAGGTTTTTATAAAACAGAAAATAATTTGCCAAACGGGGCAACTGTTCCAGCCATTATTATAATGCTCGAAAATGCCAGTCCGCTTCCCGTAAAAGCTGCGGGTGGAGTGAGAACCTATGAAGAAGCTATTGAAATGATTCGTTTAGGCGTTAAACGAATTGGCACTTCTGGTGCAAAAGCCATTGCGCGCGGACAAAAAACAGAAGGGTACTAAAATCAATACCATAATACGAAATGAGCATAATTGAAGATTTATCGCAAAGAGCACTTAAGAGATGCGAAATATTTATGACCATAAAATATAATAGAGATCAGCATGTAAAAAAAGTAATCTTAACATTGCTTTTATCTCTTGCAACTTTTTTTACTTATGCCCAAGTGGCGGACAACAAAAATTCTAGTTTTTATGCGGAGCAATTTCCTGTTTTTTCTAAATGTGAAAATTTGCAGTCCAAAGAATTAGAAAAATGTTTTTACAATGAAGTTCAGGATTTCATCTTCCAGAATTTTGTAGTCCCTGAAAATTTGGTTCAAAATAATTTTAAAGGCAACGTAAAAGTACTTTTTGAAGTTGATAAAAACGGTGCTTTCAAAGTGATTTATGCCAACGCTGTCGATGATGCTTTGATAGTTGAGGCGAAAAGAGTTTTTGCAAAATTCCCAAATTGTAAACCTGCATCCTATAATGGAAATCCCACTTTTTCTAAATACAATATCACCATTGCGATACCTTTGAAAAGTCCAGAACAAATAGCTGCCGAAGCTGTTCGTGTAGCTGAGACTGCAAAAGTAATTCCTAAAAAACTCACAGAATTAGATAGCATTGTCTATAAAAGATTCGATAATCCACAGTTTGAAAGTCATTTAAACGTTCCCTTTTCGCACAGTTTTTATGCCCATTTTGATGGTGCTTTGAATCAAGTTGGAGCCAATAATCATACGGCTTCAAAACCTTATAGTTATGTAGAAGTAGCTAAATATTACAATCTTGCTGCTGAGAACGAAAAGATTAAGAAAAAAGCTTCTGGTTGGTGGGCACGAAAATTATGGAACGAAAACTTGGTCGAAATTCAAGGTGAAGATTACTGGCTTGTCTTTAATCCTATTATTGATTTACAAGTTGGTAATGCATCAGGTAACAAACAAGTGAACACATTCATAAACACACGTGGAATAAATTTGAGTGGTGGATTAGGTTCTCAACTTAACTTTACAACCACAATTTATGAAAGTCAAGGCCGTTTTGCCGATTATTACAACCGATATGCCGAATCCATAAAACCTGCAGGAGGGAATCCTGCAATTATTCCCGGAATTGGAATTGCTAAAGATTTCAAAACCGATGCATTCGATTTTCCTTCGGCAGATGCTAATTTGACTTTTGCTCCATCTAAATTCATCGATTTGCAAATGGGTTATGGTCGCAATTTTATTGGTGATGGATATCGTTCTTTATTTGAAAGTGACGGAGCAAGTCCGTATCCTTATTTTAAAATTAATACCAATTTCTGGAAAATAAAATATACAAACACTTACATGTGGCTCAAAGATGTGCGGCCAGAAGTAACTCTCGAACGCACGTATGCGACCAAATTTATGGCAAATCATTATTTGAGTTGGAATATTTCTAATCGATTAAATCTAGGGCTTTTTGAATCCGTAATTTGGACGGATACAAACAATAGAGGTTTTGATATGAACTTTGTTAATCCAATCATTTTTTATCGCACTGTTGAGTTTACGTCATCGGCTCGAACTGGAAATGCAGTTTTGGGTTTTAGTTCTAAGTACAAATGGAACAACAATGTGGCTCTTTATGGACAATTCCTTTTAGACGAATTTTCATTGGGAGAAATTAAAAATGAAACCAATAGTTGGAAAAATAAATTTGCATATCAATTGGGTGTGAAATATTTCAATGCCTTTAAAGTTGATAATTTATTGTTGCAAGTAGAATTCAATCACGTCCGTCCTTATGTGTATTCGCATAGCGTACCGATTACCAATTATGGACATAATAATCAAAACATCGGGCATCCTTGGGGAGGAAATTTTCAAGAACTTCTTGCTATTGCGCGTTATCACAAAGGGCGTCTTTATGCCGATGCAAAAATTACTATTGGCACAAGGGGATTTGATTTTGACACTACTCAAGACACATTTAATTACGGCGGAAATATCTACAAAGATTATGATGAAAATAGGCCGTATAATTCTGGTGTAAAAGTTGGGCAAGGAAATAAAACAAACATTTTCATCACCGATTTACAAGCGGGATATTTGATAAACCCAATGACAAACTTGAAACTTTTCGGTAGTTTTATTTATCGAAACTTTAATCCAAATCAAAACATAGCAAAAGTATTTAACGAAAGCACAACTTGGTTTTCTTTAGGCATTCGCTCGGATGTGTTTAATTGGTATTTTGATTATTAGCGGTTGAAAATTTGTTGGTACAAAATGATTTCTCGCAATATAGACAATAGCTGCTTTAACAAATCAATAGACTAGATGTAATGATTGATTTAACTCATCCAACTGATTTACAATGAAGCATGTTTTATTTTATATTTTTAGTTATTATTTATGTGATATATAAATTTGAATTAAAAAGCAAAAAAAATATGGGTCCTTTAACCGATTATGATAAGTATTATTGTAAATCTTCCATAAAATCTTTAGGTTTAATTATTCTATTTGCAATACCATTTGTTTTATATGTCCTAAAAGCAATTTTTTAAATGAAACTCAATTTTGAAAATATTCTAACTTTTCAAAAGTTAAAATCAAACCACAACCTCTAAAGTCGTGGTTTTTTATTTTAAAAACTCCCTACTTTATGTGTAATTCCCGAAAATCTAAACGTTCTTAAAAATAGAGATTATTGTGCGAAGTTCTTTTTTTAAAAAACAGAAGAGAATCGAGCCAAGAGTAAGCCAACTAAATTCATGGAAGAAATGGTTGAGTTTGGTAAAATAAATTCATTCTAACTAAACAGAAAATACTATTCTGACCTTGAGTAATTTAATTTCTTGAAGGGTTATAAAGTGGAATTATTAAAATCAGTTTTTTATGAATTGTTTTTTGTCTATTCCCTTTTGATAAACTACTTTTGCCAAAGTTTTAAAATAAAGCAATCAAACTTTGAATACCACATCTATTTCCACTAAATCCATTTATATTGATTTCAAAGCGATCACTAAAGCGGGTTTGGCTATTAGTGTTGTTTTTTCATCAGTCGCTGGGTTTTTGTTGGGAGTTTCTGATATTTTCTCGTTAGATTGGATGATTTTGTTAAAACTTGTAATTGGCGGTTATTGTATGGTAGGCGCATCAAATGCCTACAACCAAGTCATCGAGAGAGACCTTGATGCCTTGATGGATAGAACCAAGAATCGTCCTGTTCCCGCAGGAAGAATGTCTCCGAATGTTGCATTGGTTATTGCCAGTATTTTAACCCTTGTCGGGCTAGTTTTACTTTACACCATCAATCCTAAAACAGCAATGTTTGGTGCTATTTCTATAGTTTTATATACAAGCATTTATACACCGCTAAAAACAGTTACTCCTTTATCGGTTTTTGTAGGAGCGATTCCTGGAGCAATTCCGTTTATGTTGGGTTGGGTTGCTGCGACGGGTAATTTTGGTATTGAAGCAGGTACTTTATTTTTGATTCAGTTTTTTTGGCAATTTCCTCATTTTTGGGCAATAGGTTGGTTTTTATTCGAAGATTATGAAAAAGCAGGTTTCTTCATGTTGCCTACTGGAAAAAAAGATAATGCAACCGCTTTGCAAATATTATTGTATACCGCTTGGCTAATTGTAGCTTCGCTTTTGCCTTCTTTGGGTTATACCGGGCAATTATTTATTTCGCCTGTAGCAACAGTTTTGGTATTTTTGCTTGGACTTTGGATGCTTTTTTACGGGGTGAAATTATATAAGTCAAGAACTCCAAAAGCCGCGAGAACTTTAATGCTAGTGAGTGTTGGTTATATTACTTTATTGCAATTAATTTATATATTTGATAAAATTTTAAGACAGCTATGACTACGACAATGACCGCCGAAGAGCAGAAATTAAGAACAGCACGATCATACAAATTGTTGTTATTGTTTGCTATGATTAGTATGATTATGATGTTTGCAGGATTAACTAGTGCTTTTGTGGTAAGTAAATCCCGGGCCGACTGGTTGAAGGATTTTCAATTGCCAACTGCATTTTATTTCAGCACAGTTGTAATTATTGGCTGTAGTATCACTTTCCATTTGGCAAAAAAATCCATTCTAAATGACAATCAAAAAGCGACAACTTCTTTTCTTTTGGCTACTTTAGCGTTAGGAATTTTATTTGTGGTATTGCAATTTATGGGTTTTGGACAAATTGTACAAAGTGGTTATTATTTTACAGGTGCCGAAAGTTCAATTACAACTACATTCCTATATATCGTCACTCTAGTTCACTTGTTGCACCTTGCTGGCGGACTAATCGCGCTTTTTATCATTATATTCAAACAATTGAGACATAAATATAATTCGACAGAAACTTTAGGCATTGAACTAGGCGCTATGTACTGGCACTTTCTAGATTTATTGTGGATATATTTATTTTTATTTTTATTTTTCTTTGAATAAGAAAAATTGTAGATTTGACAACTTTTAATTAAATATTTTATGAGTACAGTTACAACTGCTAATAGTGGAGAAAAAGTTTGGGGTGGTGGAGACAGCCAACCCTTAGGAGCCAATTATGGTAAATTAATGATGTGGTTTTTTATTCTGTCAGATGCGTTAACATTTTCAGGATTTCTTGCCGCTTATGGATTTTCAAGATTCAAATTTATTGAAACTTGGCCTTTAGCCGATGAAGTGTTTACGCACTTTCCGTTTATGCACGGAAATCCTCAACCAATGCTTTATGTAGCATTTATGACTTTTGTTTTGATTTTTTCATCGGTGACAATGGTGCTCGCTGTTGATGCCGGACACGAAATGAAAAAAGATAAAGTGGTAATTTATCTGTTTTTGACCATTATTGGAGGTTTAATCTTCGTCGGCTCACAAGCTTGGGAGTGGAAAAACTTTATAAAAGGAGAATACGGCGCTATTGAAACCAAAGGTGGAAGTTTGCTTCAATTTGTTGATACAGAGGGTCACCGAGTGGCACTTGCTGATTTTGCAGCAACCTTGCCAGAAGAAAGAGAACAACTCACTAGAAATAAAGGAAAGTGGTTTATGGATGAACCTACGTTGCCATCCTATTCAGTTGCTGAAGTTCAAGCTGGGTTCAAAGCGCATCCAAATGTTTTGGTAAGAACAGAGACGATAGATGCCAATAAGAAAAAAACAGTTCTCACAAGAGCTGAATCAGAATTGCGTTTGAAAGACGCTACTTTAGTTGTTGAAGGAGCAAATCTTACTAGAAACGAATATGGTAGCAAGTTATTTGCAGATTTCTTTTTCTTTATTACAGGTTTCCACGGTTTCCACGTATTTTCTGGAGTTATTATCAATATTATTATTTTCTTTAATGTGTTACTTGGTACTTATGAGAAAAGAAAAAGTTATGAAATGGTAGAAAAAGTTGGGCTTTATTGGCACTTTGTTGATTTAGTTTGGGTTTTCGTATTTACAGTTTTCTATCTAGTTTAATTTACAAAAAGAAATTATTATGTCACACGCACACGTTTCTAACACAAAAAGAATTTGGACAGTTTTTGGTTATTTATCATTAATAACAATCGTTGAGGTAATTTTAGGAATTATAAAGCCTGAAATATTGCACAACCATAGTTTTTTAGGTTTAAATTTATTAAACTGGATTTTCATTATTTTGACTGGAGTAAAAGCCTATTATATTGTATATGCCTTTATGCACATGGAAGGCGAAAAATCGGCTTTAAGATATGCAGTGATCTGGCCTTTAATTTTTTTAGTAGCTTATTTACTTTTCATTCTTTTGACTGAAGCTGATTATATTTTTGAGATTTTTAAGAACTCTACAATCAAGTGGAATTTTTAACAAAATAGTATTTTAATTAAAAGGTGTCCACCGTGGTGGATGCCTTTTTTTATTTTTGCATAGTATACTTTCGTTTTAGTTATGAAAAAAAATATTGTTCTCTTCGTTCTTTTTGTTTTACCTATTGTTGCCTATCTTTTTTTTGCATCAGGAGTAAATAGTTATACAAGATTGCCCATTATCACTCCTAAAATTGCTGATTTTGGCAATTGGAAATCGCTGAAAAATGAAAAAGTTAGTCTTAATGGTAAAATAACAATCCTTGGTTTTGCAGGAACTAACATCTTAAGAAACAGAGGTAATTTTTTTAATCTTAATGCCAAAATTTACGATCGCTATCATACTTTCAAAGATCTTCAATTTGTGGTTATTTGCCCTTTAGGAACCGAACAGGATGTGCAAAGAATTGTAGATGCTTTAAGCGCTACTACTGATGTTAGTCAGTGGTATTTTGTATTTACATCACCTGATGAAATCCAAACCTATTACAATCAGCTAAAATTAGTTGGAAAATTGGATCCAGATTTTGGAACTCCAAATGTCTATATTGTTGATAAGGAAAGAAACCTCCGGGGAAGAAAAGAAAAAAAGGGATATAAAGAAGGCTACAATACTTTTCACCTTGCTGAACTGAGCAACGAAATGCTTGACGATTTCAAAGTTATTCTTTACGAATATCGTGCGGCTTTAAAGAAAAACCATAATGCCACAAAGCAACTTTAATATTTGGAAATAATGTTTAAGAACAAATCATATATCGGGATTTCAATTGTTATTTTGGTTTTCGGAATTTATACTGTTCCAAAAATTATAGACCGTTTTCAAAACAACGAAATTGTTAAAGGAGATCGGTTGGACAAAGTGTCTAATTCATCACAAGACAATGGAAGTTTGGTGAAAATTGGTCCAGCTCCAAAATTTGATTTGGTAAACCAAGACAACATTAAGGTTACAAACGAAACCTATAAAGGCAAGGTGTATGTTTTAGAATTTTTCTTTGCTACCTGTCCTTCTATTTGTCCGAAGATGAATTTGAGTATGTTGCAAATTGAAAAAACCTTTTTTGGCAATCCTAATTTCGGGATTGTTTCAATTACGATTGATCCCGAACACGACACTGCTAAAGTTTTGAAAGAACATCGAGAATTATTAGGGGTAAAATCTTCCAATTGGAATTTCTTGACAGGAGATAAAGCCTATATTTTTGATTTGTCGAACAAAGGATTTAATCTTTATGCAGGCGAGAATAACAAAGCAAAAGGAGGGTTTGAACATTCGGGACTGTTTGCTTTGATTGATAAAAACGGAATTATTCGTTGCCGAAAAGACAAGTACGGAAACCCAATTTTATATTATGACGGTTTAGAAAAAACAGGAGTTAGAGATATCCAACAAGACATTGCAATTTTATTAAAAGAATAATATGGAAAATAATGCATTAGAAAAAAAGTTCAACAAATATATAGTACTGGTTTCTATTCTGATTCCGGTTGTTGTTGCTATACTTTTTAACGTTAAATTAAAAGACCTTGGCTATGATGTAGAACCACTTCCGTTTCTACCACCAATTTACGCCACAATAAACGGAATCACGGCAATCGTTTTGGCTGCAGGAGTCTTGGCAATTAAAAACGGAAACAGATTACTTCACCAACGGTTAATGACTTCAGCAATTGCACTTTCATTAGCTTTTTTAGTGATGTATGTGGCCTATCATATGACTACAGATTCAACAAAATTTGGAGGAGAAGGTTCCATTAGAATGGTGTATTTCTTTATTTTAATATCCCATATCATTTTGTCGATTGCTGTTATTCCTTTGGTTTTGATAACCTATGTTCGAGCTTTGGCAGAACGCTTCGATAGGCATAAAAAGATTGCCAAAATCACATTCCCCATTTGGTTGTATGTTGCCGTTACTGGAGTTGTAGTTTATTTAATGATTTCGCCTTATTATGTTTAGCAGAGAATATAGAGTAAAGAACAAAGAAAAAAGATTTATAGGATTTAGAGTTTATGTCTATATTCTATGTTCTATATTCTTTTCAATTTCATCTTACTCTCAATGCGCTATGTGTCGTGCGGCTTTGATGAGCGAGGGCAATGCTGCCAAAGCGGAAGCCGTAAATGATGGTATCGTTTATCTGATGGTGATTCCGTATATTCTTGTTGCTGGAATCGGGTATTATATTTATCGAATGAAGAGGAAGAGTAAACAGCAATAATCTAACTCAAATTACTATAAAGAAAAAAACTTAAGACGAATAATTTATTAGAACTGAAATTTTATCTTTTAGTGTAATTTTTTGCCTTTCGAAAACAACCACCGTTTTATCTTCTACGGTTGCAAAAGAGGCCTCTACTGTTTTTTTGTTTACCATAACTTTAATGTCACTGGCTCGTTTTCCAGTCGGTAAAGTTACGTCAACTTGTTGGAGGGCTAATTTTCCGTATTCCAATTGTATAGCATTAGTTTGTGCAGTTGCCGTTCGGGTTTGTTGCAAACTGCCCCAACCTTCGGTTGCTGTAAAAGCGGCTTTGAAATTCTCGGGATTCACTTTTGGCGCAAAGCCAATTTGTCCTTTGGGTCCGTTGTAGGTAAATCCGCAGGCGGCAATAAAAGCGCCGTAACTTGCCATCGCTCTCGAGTAATGGTCGCTACATTCTATTTCGTTATACGGATTTCTTTTAGCGGCGCCATAGCGTTCGTGGATGGCTTTTACCATAGAAAATCCGTAATCTAGCTTATCTTCCCAAATCATATGGCTTGCCAACTGATGTTCGAAACCCGTCATAACCTCATTGAAATAGCCAAATTGCCAGTGTTTTTCCCAATCGTCTCTTTTACCACCTTTTGGCCAAGTACACATTACTAAGCCTGCATCTCCAGCAAGGGCGTAAGGTCTTCCATTATTTTTGGGCGAGATGCTATCTCTTAAAGGCCCTATATCGGGAACAAAATTGTATTTCCACAATGATTCCAAGGAACTTTTGATCATCTCTTTGTTGTATAATCGACCCAAACCGAGTTGATATGCCCAACTTTGTCCAAAAACCTGATCGATATAACAGCCCGAACCAATACCGATTGCCTTTTTATGTTTTGGATCTTCAACTTGTATAAAGAACTCACCGTTAAATAATTTTTCGATGTTCAACTTCCCTGATTCAAGAATTCTAGTATATTCCTTTTCGGCTATTGTATCCTTCATTGCCGCAGCCATTTCAACCGAAGCTGCCAATGCCGCCAAGTATAACGAGGTAATTACAGGAACATTACCATACCACTCGGCATCTAAGGTGTTGTGCTGTTCTCCAAAAATAGTGCCGTTCGCTTCGCCACCTTCCTCGGCATCTAGATTGATTAAATACTGCAAACTAAGTTTTATCTTATCCCAATTTTTTTCTAAAAACGAAGCGTAATTTTCTGAAAGTAAGTAATCACGATAAGATCGTAAAACAATTCCAGCTTGTCCATCTGCTGCATATTTATTCGCCAATGCACCTCTAAAATCGATTCCTCCAGTAGCATTATCGATTACTGCAAAATCAGTTCTTTCTCTTAAATTCTTTTCTAATTCAGGAAATAGTCTTCCCAATGCTTGTGCATAATGCCAAACGTGCGTGCAAGTTCCGGAGCAACATCCAATTCCTTCCCAACCCCAAAAACGACCATCTTCTAATATGAAACTAGTTTCTGTTGCTAATATGGAAGTGTTGGCAAACGTTCTATTTAAGAACCAATGCGGTAAAGTGGCATCTTCATAAAAGCAGTTGCGCCAAGCGATGGTTTTTGCATATAAATCATCGTAATTATGGGCGATATCAGTCGCTACCGCCGCAGCATTCGCAAAACGTTTGCTGTAATAGCGTCCTTTATTTTCTCCTTTTGAATTTTTATTTTGGGGTAACAAAAGGTTAGGAAAATACCAGCTTACAATAAACGTAATGTCCGCAGATTCTCTAGGTTTTAATTTCACGGTTTTGCTCAACGCACCGACTAATTGTTCGCCGTGATTCGATTCGGCAGTAGTTTGCGCGTTTTCTGGAAAAAGAAGATGCCCGTTTATTTTCATTCCAGCTTCTGCTTTACTTTTTTTACCCGATTGATACAGCATCAATGCCATATTGCCGTAATCTTTTTGTTTTTTTATTTCCTCTGAATCAGTCTGAGAAGTACAAGTTAAAATGGTGTTTCCAGAAATTTCTTCGATGGTGTTAATTAACTTTAGCTCTTTATTATTTTCAGAATTGTTCAAGACCGCATTTTCTAACCAACCTGAAAGTTCTACCGTTGCTTTTTTGTCGCTGGTATTGGTAACCTTAAAATGCATAACGGTGGCAGGATAACTCGAAGCAGCTACATCTAAAGGAATGAAAGGCGAGAAGGATTGTAAAACGATTGTTACAGGAAGTTTTGCATCACGATAGTTTACCTCGGCTACAGGATATTGCCCTTTGAAGGTAATATCTTCAAAACCTTTGAAGTCTAGATTTTTATTCCAAACCGTATCTTTTTGTATTACTCTTATTCCAAATCCTTGTTCAAACGGATATTCTGGTGCAATGGGGAAAATAAAATTAGCGCCATCTCTGGGTTTAATTTCCTTTTTACCTTGCCAATCTTTGTATATTTTATCGGATATTCCCTCTTTGGTTTCATTAAAAATATCCCACAACCACAGTTTTCCGTCACCACCAAGATAGACGGTTCCGGTGCCAATTCCGCCAATTGGCATTCCAATATAAGCCAATTCCTTTCCTCTGTAAATTTCTGCTTGACCTCTTTCATACAAACTTTTGTACCATTCAGGAGATAAACCTTTATCGACAGGAATGGTGTATTCGTACTTTGAATTGCTCATTCCAAAAGCTGGTATACCTATCAGAATTCCTCCTGTTGCCAATCCCATAGCTTTCAAAAAATCTCTTCTTTGAATTCCGTTTTCAGCAGGAGTTTTCGTTACTTCTTTTGGGGAACAACATCCAGAATTGGGGTCGCAAGTTTTGTTATCAGAATCACTCATTTTTATTGTTTGGCATTTAGGTTGGTTCTTAAATTTTGTTCCGCTTCGGCATTCCAATAGCCACAATCCAATTGAAAGAATACAGAAGTATATGGAATAGTTAAATTGGTTTTTATAATAAGCACATCAAATACTTTGGCAGAGTTGTCTAATTCTTTGATGATATCTTCGTGCAACATTGTCTGAACCCTTTTAGTTTCTAGTATTTTATTGAGGTCGGTTCTATACTTGTCAATTCCCTTAGCGTCTTTTTCGCCAACAAAAGCCATTTCTTTGTCTAAAAAAATATTGGCTTGAACGTGTGACGATTTTTTGATTGCCTCATTTACAAATTGCACCACTTCCAATTGATTGGCATCAACCGTAATGGTTTTGATGGCGGGATTACTTTGTTTGGGATAAGCACCATCGGCTACAACAATCCAATTTCTATGACCGAATAATTGTATCGTCTTTTCAACTTCGGTTTTCCAATTTTCAGATTTTGACGTTGTGTTATTGTCTTGTTGCTGAAGTGGTTTCGAACATGAAAATACGGTAAATAACATAATAAATGCGACTGTTATTTTTTGAATCATAATTTTATTTTTTGAATAAGTTTAGAACTTGGTTTAATCAATTTTTGTAAAAGGTCAAATGGATATCAACTATTTTGGATGTTGAACAATTCTAAATTATTCTATTTAATGAATTTTAATATTACATTTTATGCCAAGAATCATTCTTGAATTTTTACAGATTTGCTGACAATAAACTTAAAATATATTAATTTATTCTATAAGGTCAAAAAAGTCATTATTGTAGTTATAATAAGTCAATAATTGTAAATTTCTTACAAGAATATCTGATCTTAATATGGTTTTTGATTTTTTTTTCAATTGTCAATAAATGAACTAAAGCAATGTCGACATAAAAGTAAACCTCAAAAGTTAAAAACTTTTGAGGTTTACTCGAAAATTCAAAATCTAAAATCCAAAATCACTTCAAACCATCCACAAATACATTAACCGTTCCGTTTACTTTAATGAAAGCAATAATAGCTTTATTGGTCAATTGAATTTTCTGGAATTGAATATCATCCATTTTGCCATTGACGAAAACGCCTGGCATTGGTGAATAATTTTTTAAATAAGCAGCCATACTTTGTTTTCCTTCTTCTAAATTAGGAACGATAGAATAGCGACAACTTTCCTGAATTTTTCTTAAAATCAGTCCTTGAGCCAGCCAATTGGCCGTTCGCATTAACTTACTCTTGGTGTCTAAAGCATAATCGAGTTTGTCAAAAAAGACTTCTTTTGTTTGTTGGTTGTATTGCGGAAAACCGGTTAAATAAATCGTTCCATTTACGCTTCCCAGAACATCCAAAGCGATGACCATTTTTCCGTCTTTGTGCCAAATATCCACCTTTTGAACTTTTACTTTTTTGCTACCAGAACCAAATTCCTGTCCTGCAAAATTTTTAGTCATGATTTTTGAAGCCTCAGCAAAAGTTGAAACTGCAGCGATGTTTGCCGTAATTTGGTTTGGGATTTTTGTTACCGGTTTTAGAACAATTTTTGATGCATCGAATTTTGATTCTGGTTTGTTGCCTATCAAAGTGGTCATTGTGCATTTCATTCCCATATCCATCAAAAACTTGTCGTTTTTGAGTACGGCATTGGTCGAATATATTTCAATGGGAGTAATTCGTAGCCAACTTTCATACGCTTCGCTCATTTGAAAAGGAGTACAAATTTTCTCTAAAGCCGCCAAAACATTTGGTTTGAAATCCATTGATTTTTCTATCGCTGCATCAATATTCTTTTCAATTTTCGACCTGAAAATCTTGATTGCTGGAGTGATTAAATACGTTACAGGCAGGTTTTTTCCAAAAACTGTCATCGTAGGACTTTCATTCCAATCTAATGATTTCAGCTCGGTTTTGGTGTTAAGTTTCCAGTTGGTTAAACTCACATCGCTTACCAAAGTCACTACGCCGTTGAGGTTAAATTCTTTATAATTATACAATTCTACGCCTAAAGTTTTTGTGCCAATTCGGTATTTGATCCAAGCTTTTAATGGCAAGACAGTTTTTATTTTCGCACCATTACTTTCTTTGTCATTTTTGATGGTTATTGGAGCTAATTTCCAGATTTTCATCTCGATATTGTCATCTTCAATGTTGTTGTCCTCATAAACTAAACCATTCAAGAGCGCATTGGTTTGGTTTTCTACATCTTTTAACTTGACACTAATAGGCAAATTAATAAAAGAAGGTGTTGTTTCATAAACTAAAGGGCTGGCATCATCGGGTTCTGGTTTTAGTGCGGCTATTTTATTGGTTGTAGAACAACTCGAAATCAAGAAAAAAATCAGAATAACAGTTAGAAAGGAAAAAAACTTTAGCATTTTATTTTTGTTTTAGATAACAAAATTAGCAAAACAAATATATTTTTAGGCTTGGGCTGTAACATATTTATAGAAATTAGGTCTTATACCAAAATAGTATGGAACGTTTAACATATTCTTGTTAATATTACGTTTGCAGTATATCTAAATTTGTTTAAAAATATTTAAAATGATTGAGATTAAAGACTTACATAAATCGTATAAAGTTGGCGGTTCTGAATTGCACGTGCTAAAAGGAATCAATTTCAACATCAAAGAAGGTGAATTAGTCGCCATTATGGGATCATCGGGTTCAGGAAAATCTACGTTATTGAATATTTTAGGCATTTTGGACGAAGCCGATTCAGGACTTTATACTTTGGACAATGTGCCCATCAAAAAATTAAATGAAACTATCGCTTCTCGATATCGAAACCAGTTTCTTGGTTTTGTATTTCAATCTTTCAATCTAATTAGTTACAAAAGTGCCTTAGATAATGTGGCTTTACCTTTGTATTATCAGGGGATGAAGCGAAAAGAACGCAACGAAATTGCAATGAAATATTTAGAGAAAGTGGGTTTAGCTTCGCATTCACACCATTTGCCCAATGAACTTTCTGGAGGACAAAAACAGCGTGTGGCGATTGCTAGAGCATTAGCATCGAACCCAAAAGTGCTTTTAGCAGATGAGCCAACAGGAGCTTTGGATACTTTGACTTCGTATGAAGTTATGGAATTGATACAAGGAATTAATGACGAAGGAAAAACCATTTTGATTGTAACGCACGAACCTGATATAGCAGCGATGTGCAAACGAAATGTAGTCCTGAAAGATGGATTAATCATCGACGATAAATTGGTTGAACAAGTAAGAGCCTCATCGTATGTTTAATATAGAACGCTGGCAAGAAATATTTGAGGCAATTGCCAAAAACAAACTGAGAACTTTTCTCACGGGACTTTCTGTGGCTTCGGGTATCTTTATTTTGGTAATTCTTCTTGGAGTTGGAAAAGGGCTGCAAAACGGAATTGAAAAACAATTTGAGCGCGATGCTGCCGGAATTATTGAGGTTTGGTCAGGTGCAACTACAAAAGCATACAAAGGATTGAATCCTGGCAGACAAATACAATTCAGGAACAGTGATTATGACATTTCAGTTCAAAAATATGGGGATTTATTTGATAAAAATGGAGCAACTTATAATGCTTGGGGTGCAAATGTAGTTTATGGAAAAGAGTCAGGAAATTATCAATATCGTGGCGTAAATCCAGATTATTTAGCTATTGAAAATGCCACTATTATTAAAGGGCGTTTTGTAAATGCCAATGACTTGATTAATTCTGAAAAAGTGGCAGTAATTGGTCAAAAAATTAGTTTGGATTTATTCAAGGGAGAAGATCCTATTGGCGAAAAAATAGCGGTGAATAATATCAATTTTAAAGTGGTCGGTGTTTTTACCGATCCTGCTGGCGAAAGGGAAGAAGGTCGTGTGTACTTGCCATTATCGACTACCCAAAAAGTGTATGGAGTAGGAGATAAAGTAAGTGTTTTATTTTATACTTTGAAAAAGAAAGACACTTATGAGGAAGCTGTTGCCGAAGCTACTCAATTCTCCACAGATTTAGGTCTTTTGCTTAGAGGTAAAAACTCAATCGCTCCCGATGACGAAAGTGCCATTGGTATAAATAATTCAGTTGTCGAAGCCAAAAAATTTTATGATTTGAATTTGTATATCCGATTGTTCTTCTGGTGGGTTGGGATTTGTACTATTATAGCTGGTGTTGTTGGGGTCAGTAACATTATGATGATTATAGTAAAAGAACGAACTAAGGAAATTGGTATTCGAAAAGCCCTTGGCGCTTCCCCAATTTCCATTATAACGATGATTTTGCACGAATCTATATTTATAACTATTATTTCAGGTTTTATGGGCCTTTTGACGGGCTTGGCTCTTCTTGAATTTGTAGGTCCTCAGGCCGAAAGTGAATATTTTAGGAATCCACAAGTAGATTTTACCGTGGCCATATCAACCTTAATTGTTTTAGTAATTGCAGGAGCTGTGGCAGGATTTATTCCAGCGTATCGTGCTGCAAAAATTAAACCCATTGTAGCACTTAGAGACGAATAATTATGTTTGATAGAGAAAAATGGAATGAAATTTTAGAGGCGTTGACTGCCAATACCTTTCGAACGCTAATGACAGCTTTCGGAGTATTTTGGGGTATATTTATTTTGGTTATTTTATTGGCCGCTTCTAATGGATTGGAAAACGGAGTGAAAAAAGGATTTGATGGAATAGCAACAAACACCATGTTTATGTGGACGCAAGGTACCTCAAAAGCATACAAAGGGTTGCCTAAAACAAGAGAATTCGAATTCAGAAACAATGATGTAGTTGCCTTAAAACAAAGATTTCCAGATCTTTTGTATGTTTCTCCTCGCAATCAATTGGGAGATTTCAATGGGGTGAGTAATGTGATACGAGGAACAAAAACTGGAGCTTACACCATTTATGGGGATTATCCAGAGCTAATCAAACAAGAGCAAATGGAAATCGTCAAAGGCCGCTTTGTGAATCAACAAGATATTCTTTTCAGACGTAAAGTAGTTATTATCGGCAATGGGGTTATTGCTGAATTGTATAACAATGCTGAGGAAGTGATAGGAACATTCATTAAAATTAATGGTGTAAATTTTATGGTTGTTGGGGTCTATAAATCCAAGGGCAATGACGGGGGAAATGGCGAAGGTGCGCAAAAAAATATTTTCATTCCATTTACAACCTTTCAACAGGCTTTTAATTTTGGAGATAGGGTAGGTTGGATGGCGCTAACTGCCAATGAAGACGCATCTATTACTGTCCTTAAGCCGGGAATTTTAGCCTTTATGCGAGAGCGGCATACTATTCATCCTGAAGACGAAAGAGCAGTGGGTAATTTTGATTTGTTCGAAGAGTTTCAAAAAGTGCAACAATTGTTTATGGTGTTAAAATTTATTGCCTATTTTGTTGGAACATTGGTTTTACTTTCAGGCGTAATTGGAATATCCAATATTATGTTGATAGTAGTCAAAGAAAGAACTAAAGAAATTGGAATACGAAGAGCCTTAGGAGCAACACCGGGCGCCATTAGATCCCAAATTTTATCAGAAGCCATTTTTCTAACAATAATTGCAGGTATGTTTGGAATTGCTGTGGCAACAGGATTACTAGCGATACTCAATATGATTTTGGCAACAATGCCTACCGATGGAATGATGTTTATCAATCCAAGCGTTGACTTAATGGTGGTATTTATTGCCTTGCTTATTTTGGTAGGTTCTGGATTATTAGCCGGATTAATTCCAGCACAAACCGCCATAAATGTTAAACCAATAGATGCTTTACGAACAGAATAAAAAATCAATCAAAAAAGAATAATAATCGACTAAAAACAGTAAAATGAAAAAAGGAGTAACCATAACCGTACTAATTCTTATAGCCATAGTTTTTTTCGGGGCTTTGTACTATTTGTATGCCAAAAACCAAGAATCGCCTATCGTTTTTGAAACGGATAAAGTAGAGATCAAAACAATTATCAAAAGCACTCTGGCCACCGGAAATATAGTTCCCGATGAAGAAGTGTTAATTAAACCAAATATTTCTGGTATTATTGAAGCGGTTTACATCAAAGCGGGCGAATCTGTAAAAGCTGGGGATATGATTGCAAAAATAAAAGTGGTTGCCAATGTGTCAAATTTGAGCAGCACTCAAAACCAAGTTGAAACAGCCAAAATAAACTTGGAAAATCAAGAGAAATTATACCAAAGACAAAAAACTTTATTCGACAAAGGAGTAATCTCTGCCAATGATTTTGATGCGGCGCAAGTGGCTTACAAGCAAGCCAAACAAAATTATGCAGCTTCTAAACAGGACTACGATATTGCAAAAACTGGCACGACTTCTGGGCTTGGAAGTTATGCCAATACTACGATTCGTTCAACTGTAACCGGAATGGTGCTAGATGTTCCGGTGAAAGTGGGGAATCAAGTTATTGAAAGTAATAATTTCAACGAAGGAACGACTATTGCTAGTGTTGCCGATATCGGAAAAATGATATTTGTTGGTAAAGTAGACGAGTCTGAAGTAGGGAAAATTAGATTGAATATGCCTATCGAAATTACTGTTGGAGCAATTGAAAACAAAAAATTTGAAGCTGTTTTGACTTATATAGCACCAAAAGGGAAAACCGAAAACGGAGCAATTCAATTTGAAATAAAAGCAACTTTAACCAACAGAGACAATACATTTATCAGAGCTGGATTGAGTGCCAATGCTTCGATTATACTAGAAAAAGCGGACAAAGTCCAAGCACTAAAAGAGTCTTTAGTTCAATTTGATAAAAAAACGCTAAAGCCTTATGTTGAATTGGAAACTAGCAAGCAAAAATTTACTAGAAAAGATATTGTTTTAGGCGTTAGTGACGGAATTTATGTGGAAATAAAAAGCGGATTGAAGTCTTCTGACAAAATAAAAGTGTGGAATCAAGGCTTGAAAACAGAAGAACCAAAACAATAAGGCTATTCAAATAAAAAGAATTCCAATTTTAAAATAAATGTTAAATTTGTGTAGTACCTTTGCTACGCTTTCATTCAAAATATATGAAAAAAATTAATTATTTCTCAGTCGTTTTTATCCTGCTATTTAGCTTTTCTATCCAGGCTCAAACTAAAAAATGGACTTTAGAAGAATGCGTAAAATATGCTATAGATAACAACATTTCCATCAAACAAACCGAACTAGACACAAAAACAGTTGGAATTGACAAAAAAGCAGCTATCGGAAATTTTATTCCTTCTTTAAATTCAAATGCAAATCATTCGTGGAATGTGGGTTTAAATCAAGACCCAACAACAGGACTTTTAAGAAATCAAACCACACAATATTCCTCATTCGGAGCAGGAGTTGGTTTTGATATTTACAAAGGTTTACAAAATCAAAATACGCTTCGTAGAGCAAATCTCTCTATTATTGCAGCGAAATACCAATTGACAAAAATGCAGGAAGATGTTGCACTAAATGTAGCCAATGCTTTTTTGCAAGTTCTTTTTAATAAAGAAAATTTAAAAGTGCAACAAGAACAAAAGGCCATCAACGAAAAGCAAGTACTTCGTTCAGATGAACTGGTAAAAGCCGGTTCAGTTCCAAGAGGTGATTTGTTGGATATAAAAGCAACGGTTGCTGCGGATAATCAAAGAGTGATTAATGCAGAAAACGCTTTGTTGATTTCAAAATTAAGTTTAGCGCAATTGTTACAGTTGAAAGAGTTTTATGATTTTGATGTAACCGATGACACTTCGGTTAAAGACGAAAACAATATACTGGCTCAGACGCCAATCGCTGTTTACGACAAAGCAAAAGAGCAAAGGACAGAATTGAAAATTGCAAAAACCAATTTAGAAATTGCTGAAAAAAATGTAGCCATTGCCAAAGGAGCTTTTCAGCCAACTTTACAAGGGTTTTATAATATTAACACAAGAATTTCGTACGCAGATCAGTATGATTTTCAAACGGGTACTTCACAACCTGCAGCTCCTTTTGGCCAACAATTTACCGACAATAAAGGACAAGCTTTTGGAGCTCAATTATCGATTCCCATCTTTAACGGTTTTTCTGTCAAAAATAATGTAGAACGATCCAAAGTAAATTTAGAAAAATCTAAAATCGCTGTTGAACAAGAAGAATTAACTTTGCAAAGAAATGTGTATACAGCCTTTACAGATGCTAAAGGAGGTTTGAATGCTTATGAATCTTCACTTGTGGCTTTAGATGCTCGGCAAGAAGCCTACAATTATGCCAAAGAAAGATATGCAGTAGGAATGATGAATTCTTTCGATTTCAATCAGGCGCAAACATTGCTGTCTAATGCTCAATCCGAAGTTTTGAGAACCAAATACGATTACATTTTCAAAATTAAAATTCTAGAATTCTATTTTGGAATTCCAATCATAAAAAACTAATTTATTATGTCAAAAAAAACTATTTATATTTTAATTGGATCAGCCGTTGCAATCATTGGGTTGTTAATTGTACTTTCTAAATCGGGAGTCATTGGAAGTAAAGACAAAGGGAAATCCATCGAAATTACAACTGTTAACGCTACAACGATTGTTGAAACTGTTTCTGCAACAGGGAAAATTCAACCTGAAATAGAAGTCAAAATTTCCTCAGAAGTTTCAGGCGAAATTATTGCTTTGAATGTAATTGAAGGGCAAGTCGTTAAAAAAGGGGATTTATTGGTAAAAATAAATCCTGATTTATATACTTCCGGATACAACAGAACATTGTCTAATCTATCTGGTACTAAGGCAAATTTGAGTCAAGCCGATGCTTCGTTTAAAGAGGCCAAAGCGAATTACGATAGAAATAAAACCTTGTTCGACAAAGGGATTATTTCCAAGTCAGACTGGGACAAATCAATTGCTACTTTTGAAGTAGCGTCAGCCAACAAACAATCGGCGTATTTCAATGTGCAAAGTGCTTCAGCAACAGTAAATGAAGCCAAAGACAATCTAGGGAGAACCACAATTTATGCTCCAGCCGATGGAACAATTTCTGTTCTTAACGTGGAATTGGGCGAAAGAGTTTTAGGAACGCAACAAATGGCTGGAACCGAAATTCTTCGCGTTGCTAACCTGAATAATATGGAAGTGGAAGTCGATGTGAATGAAAATGACATCGTAAAAATAAAAGTGGGTAACGAAGCCAAAGTTGAGGTGGATGCTTATTTGAAAAAACAATTCAAAGGCATTGTAACGAGTATTTCCAACTCGGCAAGTTCTACTTTGACAGCGGATCAAGTAACGAATTTTAAAGTTAAAATTAGAATCTTGAAAGAATCGTATCAAGATTTATTGGAAGGGAAGCCTGCAACTTATTCGCCTTTCAGACCGGGAATGACTGCAACAGTTGATATTATTACTAAAACAAGAGCCCATGTTTTGTCTGTGCCAATTAGTTCAGTAGTAGTAAAATCAGATACAACGGCTGTAAAAGGCTATAAAGTAGAAGACAAAGACGAGAAAAAATCAGCTCCAAAAAGTGATAAAAAACTAGAATGTGTTTTTGTAAAAGTAGGCGATAAAGCCAAAATTCGAATCATTAAAACTGGAATTCAGGACGATACGAATATTGAAGTACTAACCGGACTTAAAGAAGGAGACGTAGTTATAACAGGACCATATTCTACCGTTTCAAAAGATTTGAATTCTGGCGATAAAGTAACTACAGATAAAGTGGAAGAGAAGAAATAGTGTTCAGTAATCAGTTTTTTGTGTTCAGTAAATCCAGTTTTAGGGTTTAAAGTTTCGAGAGAAACCATAAACAACAAACCATATACAACAAAACTTTTGTCCTACATTCTCAACATCGAAACCGCTACTAAGAATTGTTCCGTTGCTTTAGCAAAAGACGGAAAAACAATCCTATTCAAAGAAATTGCCGAAGAAGGCTATACCCACGCGGAACGTTTGCACGTTTTTATTGAAGAAATCATCAAAGAAACTGGAATCACTTTCCAAGACATATCCGCAATCGCAGTAAGTCAAGGTCCAGGTTCTTATACCGGATTGCGTATTGGCGTTTCTGCGGCAAAAGGATTTTGTTACGCTTTGGAAATTCCGTTGATTGCGGTGGATACTTTGCAAGTTTTGGCTTCACAAGCCAAAGTTTCCGATGGATTGATAATTCCAATGCTCGATGCCCGAAGAATGGAAGTCTATAGCGCTATTTTTACTCCAAATTTCGAAAATAAAAGAGCAGTTCAAGCCGAAATCATCACCGAAAGCTCTTTCGAAGATTTGCATGAAACCCTTTATTTTGTTGGCGATTGTGCTGAGAAATGTAAAGCAGTTTTAACCAAGGAAAACTTCATTTTCTTGGGTGACATCAAATATCCTTCGGCAAAAAAAATGAGTTTTCTCAGTTTCGAAAAATAC